>JBGQLF010000469.1:0-7520 GCA_041499985.1 Gemmataceae bacterium | reverse complement strand
GCAAACATCCTCGGAAACCTCCTTTGAGGACTCCGCATGTTAGGCTGGGCAAGGTTTGCGGGCATCACGCCGCAACGCGGGCAACCGGCGAGGGTAGGCAAGCACCTATTGACTCTACTCAAATCTTCGGCCAATGCAATGGCCATTCCGGAAGGATTCGACACTGTTTGCTCGCACGCCGAACTGCTACATTATGCAGGCAGATGGCCGATCGACCGTCCCAAGAGCCGCTATCCTTCCTACCGGCTCGAGCACACAAGAGGATGTCATGCGTCGGATTCGGTTCGTACGTCACGTAGTAGCACCGATCGTGTTCGCGGCCGGGCTCTTCCTCCTCCCCCACGGATCTCCAGCGGACCAACAACCGGGCATGCCGCCCACCGGTCCACTCTCCCCCAAGGATGAGCTGGGCACTTTCCGAATCGCCAAGGGTTTCCGGATCGAGCTCGTCGCCTGCGAACCCAACGTCGTCGATCCGGTGGCGATGGCCTTCGATGAAGAAGGCCGGCTGTTCGTGGCCGAGATGCGCGGCTATCCCAATGCTGGGGTCGGGACCGGCACCATCACGTCTGGACGGATCAAGGTGCTCGAAGACCGCGATGGCGACGGCTTTTATGAAACAAGCACGCTGTACGCGGCGGGTCTCCGCTTTCCCACATCCGTCATGCCGTGGCGCGGTGGCCTGCTCGTGACGGTCGCTCCCGACCTCATCTATTTGAAGGATACCGATGGGAACGCTGAGGCCAAACAGCGCCGCACGCTCTACACCGGCTTTGGCATGTACAACATCCAGCAGCTGGTAAACGGTCTGCAATGGGGACTGGATAACTGGGTGTACGCTGTCGGCGGCACCAACGGCGGCACGATTCGCTCTGCGGAGAAGCCAGACCAGCCTCCCGTGGAGCTCCGTAACCGCGGCGTACGTTTTCATCCGGACGAGCCTGGCAGCCTGGAGCCAACTTCCGGCGGCGGCCAGTTCAGCATGGCCCCTGACGACTGGCAGCACTGGTTCACGGCCACCAATAGTCAGCACCTGCGGCACATCGTTCTGCCCGACCACTACCTGCGGCGCAACCCGTTCCTGCCGGTGTCGGCCGTGACGCTCGACATTCCCGATCATGGAGCAGCCTGCAAGGTGTATCGGATCAGTCCCTTCGAGGGCTGGCGGGTGGAACGGACGACCCGCCGCCGCGAAAGTCCCGATGCTCGCCGCTTTCCCGAGACGGAGTTGGTACCCGGCGGCTACATCACCTCCGCGTGCGGCACGGTCGTGTATGTCGCCGATCTCTTCCCGGAAGCATATCGCGGCAACACGTTCGTCTGCGATCCGGCCAACAACCTGGTGCACCGCGACAAGCTGATTCCGCAAGGTGGGGCCACGTTCGTGGCGCAGCGGGTCGACGCCGACTGCGAGTTCCTCGCTTCGACCGATGGCTGGTTTCGGCCAGTCAATTTGATGCTCGGCCCCGATGGCGCGATCTACGTCGCCGACTTCTATCGCGAGGTGATCGAGACGCCTCTGTCGCTGCCGGACGACATCAAGAACAAGCTGAATCTGGAGAGTCGGGGCCGAGGCCGTATCTGGCGGATCGTCCCGGAGGGAGCACGCCCGACGCGGAAGCCGGCGCTAGGGCGAGCGTCCAGCGAAGAGCTTGTGCGGCACTTGGCGGATGCCAACATCTGGTGGCGTTTGACCGCACAGCGGCTCCTGATGGAGCGACAGGATAAGAGTGTCGTGCCAGCGCTGGTGAAGCTGGCCCAGGAAGCACCCCAACCTCAGGGGCGGACTCATGCGCTGTGGACGCTGCACGGCCTCCACGCCTTGTCGGATAGCATGATCCAGCAAGCCCTGCGGGACGCCGATGCGAACGTGCGCGAGCAGGCCCTTCGCGTGGCGGAAAACCGGCTGCGCGCGTCGGCCTCCTTGCGCGCGGCGGTGACAGCTCTGGCCGACGATCCGTCGCCGCGCGTCCGCTTCCAGCTTGCGTTTACACTGGGCGAGGCCGCCGGACCCGAGGTGGAGGCGGCCCTGGCCAAAATCGCACGCCGCGATGGAACGGATTCCTGGACGCAGTCTGCCATCCTGAGTTCCGCCCGCACATCGGCTCCAGGGCTGCTCCAGGATCTGGCCAGTGATGCGCATTCGGTTCGCGGTATCCCGGCAGCTCAACTCCAGCTGTTAACGCGTTTGGCTGCCACGGTCGGAGCCAGCGCCGCTGAGGCGGACTTGGCACGCACCCTCGGCCTATTGGCTGCGAGCGACGACCGCGCTCAGCCCTGGCAGATTGCGCTCTTGCAGGGCCTGGGACAGGGATTGCAGAACAGTCAGCGGCCGCTGAGCCGTCTCTGGGAGCAGGCGCCGGAGAACGCCTCCCTGAAGCGAGCACTGACCGGAGTGCTAGGTCTTTTCAAGAAGGCGTCCGTGACTGCTCGTGACGACAAGCAGACCGTCTCCGACCGGAGCACTGCTGCCCAGTTACTGGGATACGGGCCGTTCGCCACAGCGGCGCCCGTGCTTCAGGAATTGCTCGCGCCGCGGAACCCCACGGAGATCCAGCTCGTCGCCGTGCGTGCGCTTTCGCTGCACGATCAACCGCAGGTGGCCGAGATGTTGCTGGCGGCGTGGGCCAGTTACAGTCCCACGCTGCGGCGGGAAGTGCTGGAAGCTCTCTTTGCTCGCCCGCAGCGCCTACCGCAACTGTTGAGCGCCCTGGAGGAGAAGCGCGTGCTCGCCAGCCAACTGGAACCTTACCGCCTCGAGCAACTCCGCAAACTTCCCAACGCCAAGCTGCGGGCCCGCGCCCAGACCTTGTTGGCCGGACAAGAAGTCTCCGATCGGCAAAAGGTGGTGGACGCGTACCGCCCCGCCCTCGATCTCTCTTCGGATAGCAGCCGCGGCAAAGCAGTCTTCAAGAAAACCTGTGTCACGTGCCATCGCCTGGAGAACGAAGGCGTGGAGGTCGGTCCGGACTTGCTGTCTGCGTTACGCAATAAGTCTCGCGAACAGCTGCTGCTCGACATCCTGGACCCCAGCCGCGAGGTGGATCCGCGCTACATCAATTATTTGGTCACGACCAAGGCCGGCCGATCGTTCTCCGGCATGATAGCCGCCGAAACGGCCTCGAGCGTGACGCTTCGCCGTGCCGAGAAGGCGGAAGACACCATTCTGCGCAATCAGATTGACGAGATTGTGGCAACCGCCAAATCGGTGATGCCGGAGAACCTGGAAACGCTGTTGAACAAGCAGGACGTGGCGGACTTGATTGCGTACTTGCAAGCGGTGGCAACGCCGAAATAACGAACCACCCAGGCACCCCGCGGCTCTGCCGCGCGGTGCCTGGGTGGTTCGCTTGGTTCACGGCTTGGCAAAGGTCTGCGCCTCCACCCGGCGCGGAAACCTGTAGCTCGTCGTCGTCACCTCGGCGAACTTCTTTCCACTGGTCAGCTCGATGTACTTCGTCGCCAGGACGACTCCCTCGAAGTTCTTGTGGTCAAAGTGCAGATACTCTTTCTCGACAGACAACCCCGCTTCGCGACCCCGGCGTTCCACCTTGACGAGCAGATGCGAGCGCTTGTCGAAATAGAGCTTCGCCTCCCCATGCCCGGTCCGGGAAACCTTGATGCCGAGCGCCGGCTGCCCATTCACCTGGATCTCGGGCAGCGGCGCCAGGCTGAAGGCCTTGTCGCGCAGCGGCAGTAGCGAGGCGAGCCAGGTGACGTAACGTTCCTCGCGCAGGTCGTCTAGTTCCTCCTTGGCCAACTCGGCGACGGTTCCCCCTGTGGCGCGCCAGCCACGGTCTTCATTGAGCACCAGCGTCATCTGAATTTTCTGATCGTTTGGATCGAGATTGAGGACCATGCGAAAGCGATGCGGTAGCTCCGAGGTCAACTCGGCCGTGAACGGCATTTCCTTGCCGAAGAGAATCATGATCCCTTTGACGTTGCTGCTTACCACCTGGGCCTTGGCCAGTTGCTGCTCGCCGCCGTGGGCGCGGATGGCCTGGTCGAGGAGCGCCAGAGCGGTGGCCTGATCATCAGCGGCGACACGCGTCTGCGCACCGAGCAGCACCAGAAACGCCAGCGAAAACACGTAAATTACCGGCATCCCAGCATCTCCTTCCTGTATCGTAGCGATTCACTGGCCACCACTTGTTTGGCGTACTCGCGCCACTTGCACTGTTCCTCAAGAATCAGTTGCGGCTCTCCCTTGCTGGACCCTCCGGTTTTTCACGAAGTTGGAAGAGCTCCGGGGCGGCGCCCTCGCCGGCAGCTCGAAGCTGCACGAGCAGATCCGCCAAAGAAGAGTTGTCGGGCATAACCAGCCGATGCCCCCAGCTCCGTTGCTTCCTTGGCTAGCTCATTTTGATCCAATCCTCAGCTTAACACAAGGAGCTTTTGAGCGAACTAGTCGTGGGTTCGGATCGTCCCGTGGAGAGCCTGGCGCGTTCTAAGTCCCCCCAAAGGGAAGAGAAGAGATCACCTGGCGCGCACCTTCAAGACTCGCGCCTCGCGCTCCTCCAGCGGGGAATTCGGTTGACCCCTGGTGCGGCGAACCGTATGTATCGACATTATCCACTGCCGGGCTCCCGCGTGGGTGGTGTTCCGCCACGGGCTGACGTTCGCCTCCGGAGTGGCTAGGGAGAGCCATGATGCGCTGCTATCCGACCGCTGTCCGCCTCTATGTCGAGGTGCTCGAGGACCGCATCGCCCCCACTGCTGGCCTGTTCCTCCGCGAGGAGTGGACCGGCATTGCCGGCGTCACCGTCGGCGACCTGACCAGCAACCCTGCCTATGCGGGCAGCCCCAGCAGCAGCGCCTATCTCACAAGCCTTCAGACGCCCACTGGCACCGGCCCAGCCGACTACGGTGAACGCCTCCGCGGCACTGTCACGGCCCCACAGACTGGAGCCTACACCTTCTGGATCGAGGGTGATGCCGAGGCACAACTGTTCCTCAGCAATGCCGCCGATCCGGCCAACCGCCGCCTTCTGGCGAATGTCCCGCCTGGTGGGATCACCGCCCCGGGCCAGTGGAATAAATACACTCAGCAGCAGTCCGCCCCGGTGCGCCTCGTTGCCGGCCAGCGCTACTATCTCGAAGTGCTGCACAAGCACGGCAGCGCCGGCGCCGACCACACCGCGGTTGGCTGGCAACTGCCTGACGGCGCTATGGAGCGTCCCATCCTCGCCGCCCGGCTCGACCCGGTGCTGCCGACTGTACAGCTCTGGGCCACTGACGCTAGCGCCAACCGCTACGGTAACACAGCCACGTTCACCGTCAGCCGTGATGACGACCTCGGCCGCGACCTGACCGTGACCTACGCCATCAGCGGCTCGGCCGTCAACGGCATCGACTACATCACGCTGCCCTTCAGCGTCGTCATCCCCCGCGGCCAACGATCAGCGGACATCATCCTCTCGCCAACGGCGCGCACCAGCGCCGCCAAGCGGGCAACCCTGACCCTCCAGGCCGGCGCCGGCTACCAACTCGGCTTGCCAGACACGCTGACCGCCACGACCACCATTGCCCCAGGTGTCTCCAGCCTGGGCACCGCTACCGCCGCCACGCCGGCCGACTGGATCAACACGGGCGCCTGGGCCCTGGGTGGCGGGGCCACACAAAGTACGCTTAGCCTCAACAATCTCCCGTTCACCCAGGCCAAGCACGTTGTCGTGCCCCAGGTGACGCCGAATCCCTGGGACGTGGTGACGAGCATGCGGAACAGCGCGCCGATCGCCACCGGCGACAACCTGGTGCTGACGGTCTGGCTGCGCCAGGCCGACACGACCCGGCCCAAAGCCACCGTTCAGCTGGGCATGCAGCAGGCCGGCGGTAACTTCACCAGCGTCTACAACACCAGCGTGACGTTCGGCCCGCAGTGGCAGCGCTTCGATTTCACCTTCCCGAGCAACCAAACGTTTGCCGTCAATGGCGGCCAGGTCTACCTCGATTTTGGGTCCCAGATCGGCACCACCGAGATCGGCGGCCTGACGCTGACCGACAGCAGTGCGACGAGCGGCAGTACCCTGGTCACCCCCGTGGACTGGCTCAGCGCCGCCACCTGGGGCCTGGGAGGCGGGGCAACGCAGAACACGCTGACCCTCGGCGGCCCAACGTTTGCCCAGGCCAAGCGTGTCGTCGTGCCGCAGGTGACGACGAATCCCTGGGACGTGGCGGCCGTCGTCCGCAACAGCGCGGCGATCGCCACGGGCGACAACCTGGTTCTGACGGTTTGGCTCCGTCAAGCCGACACGACCCGGCCCCAGGCCGACGTCAGCCTCGGCTTTCAGCAGGCCAGCGGCAACTACGTGGTCCTCTACTCCAACAGTGTCGCCGCGGGACCGCAATGGCAACGCTTCGACTTCAGCTTCACGAGCAACCAAGCGATCGCCGTCAACGGCGCCTGGGTCATCCTCAGTTTTGGGGCCGAGGTCGGTACCACTGAAATTGGCGGCCTGACGCTCACCGACTATGGTGCTTCCGGCGGCAACACGGTAGTCACACCTAGCAACTGGCTCACCGGCGTCATCGCCATCACCGGGACCTTCGGCACGCAGTCCACGGTGACAGCGCCTCTTAATAATCCGGCGGTGGCCTCGCTGCCGTTTACGCAGGACAAACGGTTCCAGGTCACGACCGTGCCGCCGAACCCGTATCAGATTCAGGCGGTCGTGTCGAATTCCGCCCCGATCAAGGCAGGCGATCACCTGCTGCTGACTGCCTGGCTTCGCAGCGCCGACCCGGCCCATCCGACCGCGGTGGTGGACCTAGGCGTGGCTCAGAACGGCGGCACGTACGCGACGGTCGGCCAGGACCGCTTCAGCGCCACCGCTAGCTGGACGCGCATCGACCTGCCGCTCACCGCCAATCAGGACTATGCCGTCGGTGGGGCAGCGGTCTTTGTCAACTTCGGGACGCAGCTCCAGACCGTGGACGTTGGTGGCGTGACCCTGGCCGATACCACAACGGGCTTCAGCCCGCTGCTGCTGCCGCAGCCGGACAACACCTACGTCGGCCGTGATCCCACCGCCCCCTGGCGAGCTGCCGCCGATGCTCGCATCGATCAGGTGCGCAAGGCCAACCTGACCGTGACCGTGCGTGACCAGAACGGCATGCCAATCGACGGCGCCCTGGTCCGTGCCGACCTGAACCGGCTGGCGTTCGACTACGGCTTGGAGGTCCCGGCCAGCCAGTTGGTGAACAATACTTCGGCCGACGCGGTCACGTTCCGCAACAAGATCCTTCAACTCTTCAATACGGTAACGTTGCAGAACGACATGAAGTGGCCCCAGTGGCAAGCAAACCGCCAGCTTGCCCTCGATGCGGCCAACTGGGTCGTGTCGAACGGCCTGCTGCTGCGTGGCCACAACCTGGTCTGGCCCAGTTGGAGCCTGATCCCCAGCTCGACCGGCGCCACCAGCGGCACCTACAACGGCCTCGCCTGGAGCGCCTCCGCGGGCGCCAGGTGCGGCGCACCGTTGCCGTCCATCCAGACCGCTGCCGGCGCGATGCCGCGGTGG
>JBGQLF010000468.1:0-7540 GCA_041499985.1 Gemmataceae bacterium | reverse complement strand
CTCGAAGACCAACGGCGACAGATTGGCGCGGGCCGCATAAATCGCCGCCGCCCAGCCCGCCGGTCCGGAACCGATAATGACCACCTTCTCTGTCATACCTACTCTCCTCGTAACGCCAGCACATCCGGATCCACTCCTCGACAGCAATTGTAGAGTGGCGGCGCGAGAGGTCAACGCGACCGAGAATAGGCCGACGCATTACACGAACGTGCGCAGCAGCCACCAGCTCACGGCGGCAACAAGGGCAGAGCCGGGAATCGTTAGAATCCAGGCCCAGACCACCCTCCCCGCCACGCCCCAGCGGACCGCACTCATCCGTTTCAGCGAGCCCACGCCCACGATGGCTCCGGTGATGGTGTGCGTGGTGCTGATCGGAATCCCCTTGACGAACGTGGTCAGCAACAGCACCATCGCCGCTCCGGATTCGGCACAGAAGCCATCGACCGGCCGCAACCGGATGATGCGCTGTCCCATGGTCTTGACGATGCGCCAGCCGCCCAGCATCGTGCCCAGCGCCATAGCCAGATGGCAGGCGAGCACGACCTCGGTCGGCACGGTCTTGGGCGCGGGGAACGAGTGTTCCCCGCGGCTGGCGGCAATGAGCAGCACGAAAATGATACCCATCGTCTTCTGCGCATCGTTGCCACCGTGGCCCAGGCTAAAGAGAGCCGCGGAAAACAGTTGACCCACGCGAAACACCGTATCCACATAACGCGGCGATGACCGGCGGAAGAGCCAGGTGACCGCCAAGCCGATGCTCAAGCCCAGGATCATGCCGATCAGCGGAGCCAGGACGATGAATAACACGATCCAGCCAATGCCCCCCAGACGCAGGCAGTCGATGCTACCGGTCTCCGCCAGCGCCGCACCCACCATGCCGCCAATCAGGGCGTGCGACGAACTCGTCGGCAAGCCCAGGTACCATGTCAGCAGGTTCCAGCCGCAGGCCGCGATCAGCGTGGCCGCGATCAGCTGATCGTTGACCACCTGGGGATCGACGATATCCTTCTGGATCGTGTCCGCCACCTTCAGGGGAAATACCAGGAAGGCCACGAAATTGAAGAAGGCGGCCCAGATGACGGCACTGCGCGGGCTGAGCACGCGCGTCGAGACCACGGTGGCCACGGAGTTGGCGGCGTCATGCAACCCATTGAGGAAATCAAACATCAAGGCGAGCAGAATCAGCAGCCAGGCCACCAGCGACAGCTGGAGGAAGGGCACCGTGCCGAACTGGAAGGTCTCGAAAAAGTGCATGTTCAGGAACCCTTGATGACGATTTCCGAGATGACCTGGGCGACATCCTTGCAGGCGTCCACGGTCTCTTCCAACCAGCCGTACAGCTCGCGCCACTTGATCAACAGAAGAATGTCGGGCGGGTCGGCGAACAGCGCACTATCGCTATCGCGGTAAATCTTGTCGGCCTCGTTTTCCAGCCGGCCAATCTCCCGCAGGTGCGACTGAATCTCCTCCACGTTCTTGAGCGTGCGGCAGGAGCGCACGGCGTTTTCGATATGAATGCAGCACTCATGAATGTTGCGCGCCAGCGCCATTGCTGCCGTCGTCGGCTTCTGAATGCGGAAGACCTCGAAGCGATGGGCCGTTTCCTCCATGTTGTCCAGCACATCGTCCAGCGTCGTCGCCAGGGTATGGATGTCCTCGCGATCGAACGGCGTGATGAAACTGCGATCCAGGGCCTTGATAATCTTTTCGACGACCTCATCGCCGGCCCGCTCCTCCTGCTTCAGTTCGATGCTTCGCTCCGCCAGGCGGTCGAATTCGGTCACCATACTGAGAAACTTGGCCGACGCCCGGGTCAGGATAGCGGCCGACTCGTCGAACATGTCATAAAACTTCATCTCCCGCGGGATAAGACTGAAACGCATAGGTTCTCCCTTATCCTTGGTCTCTTTGTCTCTTGGTGCGGAGTCGGGCATCAGTGTACATTGAATGGAAGAGGACCGGCAGGGGCAATTTTCGATTTGTGCCGGGCTGGGAAGTCTCAACCGAGAGGGCTCAGGGCGAATGTTGCGCTTGACCGATCTCCGCGAAATCCTGCGCTACGTGCCCCGCTTCCGGGACAAGATCTTCGTCATCGCCATGGACGGCGCGGTGGTCGAGGATGACAATTTTGCCAATCTTCTCCTCGACATCGCGTTGCTGCGAAGCTTGCGGATCGGCGTGGCGCTGGTGCACGGAGCCGGCTGGCAGATTCGCCGGCTGGCCGAGACGACTGGCCGGACCGCCTCGAACTACGATGGCACGGGCGTGACCGATGAGGTCACGCTGGAGCTGGCCCTGACCGCGGCCAACCGCGTCGCCCATGCCATCCTCGAAGGGCTGTCGGCGACCGACTTGCGCGGCGCCACCAGCAACGCTCTGGTGGCCCACCCGGCCGGCATCCTGGCCGGCATCGACCATCGCTTTACCGGGCGCGTCGAGCGGGTCGATACCGCCCTGCTCCAGGCCCTGCTCGAGCACGACGTTGTCCCCGTGATCCCGCCCCTGGGCTGCGACGGCGAAGGCCATACGTACCGTTTGAATTCCGATGCGGTCGCCGTCGAGGTAGCCCGGGCGCTGCGGGCGGTGAAACTCATTTATCTGACGACGGGCGACGGGGTTCGTTGCGGCGAGGAACTGCTTCGTCAGCTAAGCGTCGAGGAAGCCGATGGCATTCTGAAGAAACGCCGCGCCGAAGTGCCCGCGGCGATGGTCTCCAAGCTGGAACACGCAGTTCGGGCGGCCCGGGGCGGAGTGCCACGCGTGCACATCATCGATGGGCGCGTCGAGGAAGGCCTTCTCGCTGAGGTCTTCTCCAACGAAGGTATCGGAACGCTTGTTCACACCAATGAATACCAGGCGATCCGGCGCGCCCAGAGACGCGATGCGCGGACGATCTACGCCTTGATCCAGACCGGCATGGAGAATGACGAACTCTTACGGCGTACCCGGGCCGACATCGAGCGCATGGTCGAGGAGTTCTTCGTCTTCGAAGTGGACCGCAATCCGGTCGCTTGCGCCGCGGTGCACTTCTACCCCCAAGAGCAGAAGGCGGAACTGGCGTGCGTCTGCGTCGATCCCAAGTATGAAAATATGGGAATCGGCGCCAACCTGATTCAGTACGCGGAGACGCAAGCGCGTGCCGAGGGGGTTATCGAGCTGTTTTGTCTGTCCACCCAGGCGATCAACTATTTTGTGCAAAAGGGCGGTTTCCGCCTGGGCACGCCCGACGATCTGCCACCTCCCCGTCGAGAGCGCTACGAGCGCAGCGGGCGCTGTTCCCAGGTGCTCGCCAAAAAACTCTGATTGTGGGCGGGCAACACGGGAAAGGTCTGCGGCTTGCAACGCCTGTAGGAGGGCTGGGGCTGGGTCCTGGCGGGTTTTCCGGGCGCTTTCGACATAGACCGCGTGATCTCGCAGCCGATCTTCAACCGGGTCTTCCGATGAGGAGAAAGGCTGTGTCCACCTTCTACCTGTTGCCTTCGCGGCCGATACTGGGTGAGCGCTTCGCGCGCTATCTCACGACCTTCTTTCCCGGTCTCGACTGGACGGTTGCCGCCTGGCCCGATCTGGCCGACACCCTGGGCGCGCTGGCGTCTGGGCAACCCAATGTCTATGTGGTCTACGGCGAAGAATTGCCAACGGGAGAGAATCCCACGGGCGCGTTGGCCACGGCGTTCGGAGCGGAGACGGGCGACGAGGTGATCGAGATCCAACCGGGAAACCAGCCGGGTGAGTTGGTGGCGCATCGCTGGATTGTTTAGGCGAACGGGAAGCGCCTTCTGCCCGGCGATCTCAGGCAATCTGCTGCGTCTCGGGATCCGGATACTTGATGCGCGCGTGGTACAGCGCAATCAAGCTCTTGCACAGGCTCTCCTCGACGACGTGCAACTCCGTCAAGGTAAGGCCGCTCTGCTCAAACTGGCCGTCCAGTAACCGTTTCATGAGGAGATCGTGCACGAGCTTCCGCAGACTATTCGGAGCCGGATCCTTCAGCGCGCGGCTGGAGCTCTCGACCGCGTCGGCGAACATCATAATGCCGTTCTCGCGATTCTGCGGCTTGGGTCCCGGATAGCGAAAGGCCGACTCCAGTTCACCGTTCCCATGGCCGTTGTTCTCTTGCAAGCGCATCGCTTCGCGGTAAAAGTACTCCACCAGTGTCGTTCCATGGTGTTGTTGGATGAAGTCCAAGATCGGCCGCGGCAAGTTATACTGCCTCGCCAGTTCCAGGCCGTCCTTCACATGGCCGATGATCACGAGCGTGCTCAGGGCCGGTTCGAGGGCATCATGCCGGTTCTCTCCCGTTTGGTTTTCGATGAAATAGTTGGGCTTGAGCATCTTGCCGATGTCATGGAAGTAGCTGCCGACGCGCGTCAGGAGCGGATTGGCTCCAATCGCCTCGGCCGCCGGCTCGGCCAGCGTGGCCACGGTCATGCTATGGGTGTACGTTCCCGGCGCCCGACGGATCAGTTCTTGCAATAACGGATGGGAACCATCCGCCAGCTCGAGCAAGCTGACATCGGTAACGATGCCGAAGCAGCGCTCCACCAGCGGTAAACTCCCGGTTACCAGGAAACCGGCCAGTGTTCCCCAGACGAGATGACGGCCGGCGTCCCACACGATCAGATGCCAGGTCTGGCCGGAGAGAAGCCCCGTCGCCACCGTCATCGCCAGGGAGGCCAGGCCAGCACCCACCCCCACTTCGACGAGCCGAGTTCGGGTACAGACGTTCCGCAAGAGCAAGATCGCCGTCGCCAAGCCTCCCATCTGGATAAGCAGGTGGTCCAGGTCGGTATCGAGCGCGACCGTGGTTGCCAAAGAGAGGCTAAAGGAAAGCAAGAGGGCAAATTGAGGGTTGTAGGCGATGGTGAGCACCATCGCGGTCACGGTCAAGGGAATCAAGACGGCGTACCAGGGCGGCTGACTCAAGAGCATGCCCAGGAAGAGCGTGAGCACGACCAGGGCGCAGACGCCGGCAATTTTGGGCAGACTTTGGGCCAGGCTCTGCTGGAAGCGGACGACATAGAGCATTACCAGGACGGCCAGCAGACTCATCACCAGGAAGAGGGCCACGCCACGCCGAGCATGATCGGCAGGGCTGAGGCTGTGCAAGTAGGCACGATGTTCCTCGGCCAGGAGCGCACACTGGCGTTCGGTCAGCGGCTCGCCCCGCTTGGCCAACGGCATGCTTTCGAAGTACTTCTCGATGACCGGCTCTACTTCGCGACGGGCCTGCTCGCGCAGCAGCGGATCATCGCTGCTGATTTTCTGCTCGGCCTCTTCGCGCTTGCGGTCCGTCTGCGGCTGATTGATCACTTCGAAGTAAACGCGGTTGCGCACATCCCGAGCAAAGACTTGCCCGACGCGATACGCGGAGGGAGGACCCCAGCGGTACGCCAGGAGGGTGACCACCGCCATGGTGGCCAGCACCGTTGCCAGGCGGAGCAGGACAGGCCGGTGCCACAGCCGCGGCAGAACCGGCTCGGTGCTGCGGGACGACCGCCGCCGCCCATTCCATTGGCCCAGGCGGGAGTGCTTTTTGATGGGACCGAACATAAATTGCAGATGGCAGATGGCAGATTGCAGATTTGTGCTTGCGGATGGCAGATTGGTGATTTCAATCTGCAATCTCAAATCTGCAATCTGCAATCTGCCCGTGCTTCACTCCTTCTTCCTACGGGGCTTGTCTTCCTCGTAAGCCCGCACCACCTGCTGCACCAACGGGTGCCGGACAATGTCGTGCTCGTCGAGGTAGACGATGGCGATGCGATCGATGTCGCGCAGGCGCTGCACGGCATCGGCGAGGCCGCTGCGTGTCTGCTTGGGCAGATCGACCTGGGTCACATCACCGGTGACCATGATCTTCGAGCCAGTACCCATGCGGGTGAGGAACATCTTCATCTGGGGAATCGTCGTGTTTTGGCCTTCGTCAAGGATTATTACAGATTGATTAAGTGTCCTACCTCTCATATACGCAAGAGGGACAATCTCGATGATATCGCTCTCCATGTAGCGCTTGACCTGATCCGCCTCCATCATGTCATGCAGCGCATCGAACAGCGGCCGCAGGTACGGGTTGACCTTGGCCGTGATGTCGCCGGGCAGGAAGCCGAGGCGCTCGCCCGCCTCGACCGCGGGCCGTACCAGGGCGATCCGCTTGACCTGGCCCTGGCGCAGCAGGCTGACGGCCATCGCTACCGCCAAAAAAGTCTTGCCCGTACCACCGGGACCGACACACAGGGTCAGGTCACTTTCATGCATGGCGCGCACATAGCGGGCCTGGCCATCCGTGCGCGGGCGAACATGCCGGCCGCCTTCCACAAAAGTGAGGTTCTGCGGACCGAGCAGCTCGTTGCCTTCCTGAACGACCTCCAGGACCGTGCGCACATCCTCCGGCGTGAGTTTCCCATGCTGCCGCAACATGCCCCGCAGCTGCTGAAACACGCGATCCGCCTGCGCGACCTTGCCGTCGCTGCCCTCGATCTGAATCGTATTGCCCCGAGCAATCAGACGCACGCCGAGCCCATCGCGGATCAGACGCAGATACTGATCGCGGGTGCCGAAGAGCAAGACGGCTTCATCGCGACTATCCAAGGTCAACGTGAGGGTTGCTTCTGTGCTCATGTTCGTCGTTGTACCGACTAAGAGTTACCGGACAAAGCCGCGGCTGGCGGTTGGCATCGTAGCCACAAGCGTCTCGCTTGTGGGCAGTTAGCTCACAAGCGAGACGCTTGTGGCTACGTTCGATCCGACAGCTCTAAGTGAACCACCAATACGCCACAGGTGCCGCGAAGACGACTGAATCAATCACATCCAGGACCCCGCCAAAGCCGGGAACGACCTGGGAGGCGTCTTTTCGCTGGCAGTCGCGTTTGAGGAGCGACTCGGCCAGGTCGCCGACCAAGCCCGCCAGGCCAACGGTGATGCCGAAACCGGCTGCCGCCCAGAGCCCGCCGGGCAACGCAGGTCCCATACTATTGATACCGAGTGCCGTCAAGAGCGACGCCAGCAGTCCACCCCCGGCGCCCTCCCAGGTCTTCTTGGGACTGAGGATCGGTGCCATCGGGTGGCGCCCAAGAAGGCGCCCGGTGAAATAGGCGCCGATATCGCCGCATTTCGGCACAAACACTCCCAGGGCCAGCGCCAACGTGCCGCGCTGAGTACCCTCCTGGGGAAGCCAATCGCTGACCCAGCGGAGCTGAACCAGGAAGCTGGGCAAGACGCCGAGATAAGCGGCCATCCAGACCGTCAGCGCAAGGCGTGCCACCGAGTGGCCCGGCTCCTGGAAAACAGCCATCTCCGCCAGAAACGCCGCCAGGACGATCAGCGCGAAGATCCCCGCGATCCAGGGCCAGGGCTGAGGCGTGAGCGTCCCGGTAGACGAGGGGAGCGGCGCCACATGGGGAATCCAGTTGACCACGACCAGGGCGGCGACAGCGACGTAACAGAGCCAGGCGGGAGGGGAACGCTCGCCGCCAAGGAGTTGCAGCAGCTCGTGGCAGGCGAGAAGGGCCAGGCCCAGGACGAGAAGGAACAGGAAAGG
>JBGQLF010000467.1:0-7553 GCA_041499985.1 Gemmataceae bacterium | reverse complement strand
GCCGGTCGCCTCCGCCGTGGTATCCACCCAGCGCCGGGCTCCTAGTTCGTCCTGAGTCTGATGGTGGTCGATGACCCCCTTTAGCGCAGGTAGTGAGGCCAGGAACGGGCCAAAGCTGCCGAGCTGGTTCCAGGTGCCCGTGTCGAGGATCAAGGCAACCTCAGCACTGCGCCACTGATCTCCGGGGGGAGCAAACGCCTCGATGCGACCTTCCGGGTCAAGGAACGCATAGCGGGCCGGGAACGTGCTCGCAATCACCAGGTGGACTTCCTTGCCGCGCTGCCGTAAGACCTCATCGAGGGCCAGCATCGAGCCCAGACCATCGCCGTCGGGACGAACATGCGTCGTCACCAGGAAGCGTTGATGGCGGTCAACGAGGTCGACAAATGAGGTCCAGTCGAGTGGCATGGATCGCCTTTCGTTTCAGGGCGGCGGCGTAAAGAGATGATTATAATGACGCACCCCGAAAGGCCAAGCGCTGGGAGCGATCCCCTGGACGAACGATGGACAGCGTCTCACTCCTGGATCTTGATCTCTTCCTTACGGTGGTCCTGGTGGGCATGTAGTGCCGAGTTCACGGTGGCTGCGCGAGTTCCGATCGATGGCGAACTGGAAGGCCAGTGGCTATAATCCGCCCTGGCGACGAGCCACGCGGCATCACGCGCTTGGGCGGTCTCGACCATGAACCAACCCGACCGAACTGGTCCGTACCAACCGGAAGACCCGGAGGTCTCCTCCGCGCATTCAGCTTCAGCCGAGCAACCACGACAGATCGGTCGCTATCGCATCGAGCGCGTTCTGGGTCAGGGTGGTTTCGGCATGGTCTACCTGGCTCAGGACGAGAAACTGAACCGCCGCGTGGCTCTCAAGGTCCCGCACCGCCAGCTAATTACTCAGCCTAAAGATGCTGAAGCCTACTTGACCGAAGCCCAAAACGTCGCCCATCTCGATCACCCGAGCATTGTCCCCGTCTTCGATGTTGGCAGCACGGAGGAATGTCCTTGTTTCATCGTATCGAAGTTCATTGAGGGCAGCACCCTGGCGCAGATGATCAAGCACGACCGGCCCTGCTTCGGCGCCGCCGCGGAGCTGGTGGCGACGGTGGCGGAGGCCCTGCACTACGCCCATCACAAAGGACTCGTGCACCGGGACATCAAACCCGGCAACATCCTGCTCGATGGCGGCGGCAAGCCCTATATCACCGATTTCGGCCTGGCGCTCAGGGAAGAGCATATCGGCCAGGGCCCGAAGTATGCCGGGACGCCGGCCTACATGAGTCCGGAACAGGCCCGCGGCGAGGGACATCGGGTCGATGGCCGCAGTGACATTTTCAGCCTGGGGGTGGTCTTCTACGAACTGCTTACAGGACGGCAGCCCTTTCGTGCCAACTCGCCAGCCGAACTCCTGGAACAGATCACGACGTATGAGCCACGCCCGCTCCGGCAAATCGATGAGGATATCCCCAAAGAACTGGAGCGGATTTGCTTCAAGGCCTTGTCGAAACGCGCCGCCGAGCGCTACATGACGGCGAAGGTCCTGGCCGAGGACCTGCGGCATTTCCTGGCCGAGCAACCCGTTAACCAGCCGTCCGCCCCGGTGAGCAAGAGCGATGGTTCCCCCGCGTCCCAGCCGGTTGTGTTGCCTCCGTCTCCTTCGGTTGCATCCGGCTCCTCGGGTACGCCCTCCTCCACGCCAGCGACTGCGACCTCCGACAGCCAGCCCGTTAAGATCGTGCCGAAAGGCTTGCGCTCGTTTGATGCCCAGGATGCCGACTTCTTCCTGGAGCTGCTGCCCGGTCCGCGTGACCGAGAAGGATTGCCCGACAGCATTCGTTTCTGGAAAACCCGCATCGAGGAAACCGACGCCGACAATACCTTCTCGGTCGGACTGATTTACGGGCCGAGCGGCTGTGGCAAGTCGTCGCTGGTCAAAGCGGGCCTGCTGCCCCGGTTGGCGGAGCCTGTGCTCGCGGTGTACCTCGAGGCCACGGCCGGCGAAACGGAAGCGCGGCTGCTCCACGGCCTCCGCAAACGCTGCCCGGCGTTACTGGGAAATCTCAGCTTGAAGGAGACGCTGGCGGCGCTGCGGCGCGGGCAGGGCGTTGCGACGGGCCAAAAAGTGGTGATCATCCTCGACCAGTTCGAGCAATGGCTCCACGCCGAGCGGGAAGAGGAGAATGCGGAACTGGTCCAAGCCCTGCGGCAGTGCGACGGTTGTCGGGTGCAGGGGATCGTGATGGTGCGGGACGATTTCTGGATGGCGGCGACCCGGTTTATGCGGGCACTGGAGATTCGCCTCGTGGAAGGCCACAACTCGGCGGCGGTGGATCTCTTTCCGGTACGCCACGCGGAGAAAGTGCTGGCCGCTTTCGGTCGGGCGTTTGGTGCCTTGCCCGATCGTGTCCAGGAAGTGAGCAAGGACCACAAACAATTCCTGGAACAAGCGGTTCAGGGTCTGGCTCAAGAAGGCAAGATCATCTGCGTACGGTTGGCCTTGTTCGCCGAAATGACCAAAGGCAAACCGTGGACACCGGCGACGCTCAAAGCCGTAGGTGGCACCGAAGGCGTCGGCGTTACGTTCCTCGAAGAAACGTTCAGTGCGGCCACGGCGCCCCCGGAACACCGCTATCACCAGAAAGCCGCCCGAGCCGTTTTGAGAGCCTTGTTGCCCGACTCGGGCACAGACATCAAAGGCCACATGCGGTCGCACGCTGACTTGCTGGAAGCGTCGGGCTATGGCAGCCGTCCCAAGGATTTCGAGGACCTGATTCGCATTCTGGATAGCGAAATCCGCCTTCTCACGCCCACCGATCCCGAAGGCAAGGAAGGAGCCGAGGATTCGCGGTCGCCGGTCGATGCGGGCCAGAAGTATTACCAACTGACACACGATTACCTGGTTCCTTCCTTGCGCGACTGGTTGACCCGCAAGCAGAAGGAGACGCGGCGTGGCCGGGCGGAGCTGCGCCTGACGGAGCGGGCCGCCCTGTGGAGTGCCAGGCCGGAGAACCGCTTCCTGCCCGCCTGGTGGGAGTGGCTGACCATCCGGCTGCTCACCCGCCGGCGTGACTGGACGGCCCCGCAGCGGCAGATGATGCGCCGGGCGGCCCGGTACCACGCTCTGCGCGGCCTGGTGCTGGCGGCTGTGGTGGCGTTAGTGGGCTGGATCGGTTTTCAGGTCCACGGAGGGTCACGGGCCGAATCCCTTCTCATTCTGCTCGGCGCGGCCGACACCTCGGACGTGCCCAAGATCGTCGCCGAGCTGGAGCCGTACCGCCGCTGGGCCAACCCGATCCTGAGACGGATGACCGCCCCGGATGCGGATCCGAAAGTGCGCCTGCACGCCAGCCTGGCCCTGCTGCCGGTGGACCCCGGCCAGGTAGACTATCTTTACGGGCGTCTCCTTGATGCTGCACCGCACGAAGTTCCCGTCCTTCGAGACGCCCTCCTGCCGCACAAGCAAGAACTGTTGGACAGGCTCTGGGCCATTGTGGAGCAACCCGCCAGGGGCCAGGAGCAGCAACGGCTCCGGGCCGCGTGTGCGTTGGCGCGCTATGACCCGGAGAGCCCACGCTGGGCAAAAGTTCGAGACCAGGTGGCCAACGACCTCGTGGCTGTGCCGGCCTTATATCTGGCCCTGTGGATCGAACCCTTGCGTCCGGTGCGTGCGCAATTGCAAGCTCCTCTGGCGGCCATTTATCGCGATACTCGGCGCCCCGAAACGGAACGCTCCTTGGCCACCGATATCCTCGTCGATTATGCCGCAGACCAGCTTGAGGTGTTGACGGATCTGCTCCTGGATGCCAACGAGAAGCAGTTCGCCGTCCTGTATCCGAAAGTCGAGGACCAGGCGGATCGTGCACGGATACTGCTGCTCGCGGAAGTGGACAAGCAGCTACCACGGGAAGCCGCCGCGGGGGACAAGGAGCGGTTAGCCCAGCGACAAGCCAATGCAGCGGTGGCGCTGTTCAAGCTGCGGTCGCCTGAGAAGGTCTGGCCGTTGGTAAGGCACAGCCCCGATCCGCGGGTGCGGAGTTATCTGATCCATCGCTTCGGCCCCTTGGGAGCGGACGCCAAGACCCTGGTCCAACGACTGGCCGAGGAACCGGATGTCACGATTCGCCGGGCCTTGCTGCTGAGTTTGGGCGAATTTGGGGAGAAGGAGTTTCCGCAGGAGGAGCGGGCGGCGCTGCTGGAGCAGCTGGAAACGATCTACCCCACCGAGCCGGATCCCGGGCTGCGTGCCGCGGCCGAATGGTTATGGCGGCACTGGAAGCTGGGTGAATGGCGGAAGCAGCGTCAACGGCCCAAGCAAACGGAGGAAGTGTGGGCACAGGCGAACCAGCCGCTCGAGCAACGCCTCCAGCGCCTGCGGCAGGAATTGGCCCAGGAGAAGGGCACCGCCCGGCCGCGCTGGTACGTCAACAGCCAGGGGCAGACGATGGTGGTTCTTCCCGGACCCGTGGAATTCCAGATGGGACGGCCCGCCCAGGCTCACCGCCAGCGGATCGGACGCACGTTTGCCCTGGCGAGCAAACTGGTGACGCTGGAACAATTCCAGCGTTTCCGAAAGGAGCACAAATATGTGCAGGTCCTCGCCGGATCAGGTAATTACCCGATGCACTACATCTCGTGGTATGATGCCGCCGCCTACTGCAACTGGTTGAGCGAACAAGAAGGGATTGCCCCTGACCAGTGGTGCTACGAACCGAATGCCCAAGGGCAGTATGCCGAGGGGATGAAGCTCAAGACGAATTACTTGCGTCTGATGGGCTATCGCTTACCCACGGAAGCAGAATGGGAGTATGCCTGCCGGGCGGGCGCGGTGACCAACCGCTATTACGGAGAGGCTACGGAACTACTCAGGAAGTACGGGGTGTACCAGGGGAGCATGCCCCTGCCCGTGGGGAGCCTCAAGCCCAACGACTTTGGCCTCTTTGATATGCACGGCAATCTCTGGTGCTGGTGCCAGGGAAGCTCGGAAGCTTATCCCCGGGGCCGAGCGGGACAAGTCGTTGAGGACAAGGAAGATGATAACCTGGAGGTTCGTGATGCGGAAACCCGTGTCCACCGTGGCGGCTGCTGGCAAACTCCTGCGGGGGCCTTGCAGGCCATCGGGGGGCCGTCCACCGGGCGGATTGAGGCCCTCCCGGCAGAACGGAATGTCGGAATCGGATTTCGTCCGGCGAGGACTGTGACGGCTGAGTAAGTTTACGGCTTTACCACTTACCCGCCGAAAAGGATCGAATCGCTCCCCTCAGGGCCAGCCGACGAAGGGCGTCCTTCAAGCCGGCAGGAAGGCCGCCGGAGAGACGTGGAAGAACTTGGCGAGCGTGACCACCTGATCCTTGGTGAGCGAGCGGGTGCCGTTCAGCACGGCGGAAATGGTGGACTGGGCCATCTTGACCTCCTTGGCCAGCCTCGGTTGACTAAACCCGTTCGACCGCATCAACTCCCGCAACACGTCCGCCTCGGAGGCGTCTGGGATCGGGTGGTGTGTGTCCTCGTAGGTTTCGACCAGATCGGTCAGGACGTCCAGGTATTCCTGCGCCCCCGTGTCCAGGTTGGTTTCCAGCAACCGGTTGATCGTCTCCTGGGCCGCGTCCAGGTGGTCGTCGTTCCGGATGCGCGTGAGTGGGAATTGCTTCACCAGCTCGAAGTAGGTATCCGTCAGCGTTGGAGTAGCAGTCTGAACGGCCATCGCTTACCTCCCTCCTTTCCGCCCGCGACGAGCTGGCTTCTCCCTCCTAGGTGCCTTCTTCGTCATGGCTGGCTTCTTCGGCGGGGGCTTGTGGCATCCGCATTGATCAACCCAGAGCTTCTTGTCGTACTCCGCGTGGTCCATCACCCGCAGGATGTAAATAATGCCCCTGACATAGTTTACCCGGCCGATCAACCGGAAGCGGTTGTTGCCCACGTCGAAGACGACGCAGTTCCCAACCTGATCGGCCGACCCGAACGTCTGCTTGAGGGACCCAAAGTTGGCCCACGCAGCGTTCTTGGCCAGCTTGTACCAAGCAGACAAGTCCCGTTCGGCGTTCTCGGAACCCTGCTTCCGAGATTCCCAGAACTGCCGCAGCCGCCGCTTGGAGATGACTCGCACGTCACACCTATCGGCTCGTGGAACCACCTCACCAAAACGATAATCGCAAATCGCGATAAGTCAAGCGGATTATTGCAGGATGCGATAGGATGAGACCCTCGAGCTCTGCTCGGCCAACAACTGGTCAAAATCCTGGTTGCTCGACCCAGGCAATGGCCGGCGAAACCGGTAAAATGACCGCAGTGACCCAAGCATCGCCCGATGGAGCTTCCCATGGCCAAGAAGAAGCGACGACCGCGAGGCCAACCGCCGAAACGGCGACGATCCGCCAGACCCCGCCTCCCAGACCTCCCCGAACTCCCCGACCGGCGGGTGATGGACGGGGTAATGCAGGAGTTGCTTGCCGATCTGCGCGGCGAGGCCGACCCGGACACGCCGTTGGCCAAGGCCCAGACACTCATGTACCGCGCGTTCGAGGAGACGGACGAACAAGTCCGGGTCCAACTCGCCCAGGAAGCGCTCACCATCTGTCCCGACTGCGCCGATGCCTACGTCCTTCTGGCCGAACACGCCCGCGGCCGCAAGAAGGTTCTCGCCCTGTACGAGCAGGGAGTGGCCGCTGGGGAACGGGCACTCGGTTCCCAAGCATTCCAAGAAGCGATCGGCCACTTCTGGGGCATTCTCGAAACCAGACCCTACATGCGTGCTCGCGAGGGCCTGGCCCTCTCCTTGTGGACGGCCGGGCGTCGGGATGAAGCCGTCCAGCACTTACAGGAGATGCTGCGGCTGAACCCCCACGACAACCAAGGCCTCCGCTATACGCTGGCCGGCTTTCTGCTCTTTCTGGATCGTGACGAGGACTTGGCCCGCCTCCTTCAGCAGTATCCCGACGACGGGATGGCAGCGTGGGCCTACACCAAGGCGCTCCTCGGCTTCCGCCAGCAGGGGGACACCCCCGAAACCCGCCGGTTACTCCGGAAGGCCAAGAAGACCAACAAGCACGTCCCGGCTTACTTGCTGGGCCGCAAGTTCCCGCCGTCTGGACCACCTCGTTCCTACAGCCCCGGCGACAAGAGCGAGGCCCTCAACTACATCGGCAGTTTCATGGCGGGGTGGAAGGCCACAGCAGGGGCCATCGCCTGGCTGCGGGAAAACAGCAAGAAAGCGAAGAGCAGGCAAGAGGCTCCCCAACCCAAGGGGCCGCTCAGCTTCATCAAGAGGTGGCTAAGAGACCGGCTGCCGCAAGAGGACGATGTGTGGCAGGCCGATGCCCGCCAGACGCCGAACTGGATGCGAATTGCTGGAGACCCCGTCCGTCCCTGGGTGATCCTGGTGACGAGCCACAGCGACGACCTGGTCCTGGCCCATGAAGTCGTCGAAGAGGAACCCTCACCGGCCTTGCTCTGGGATGCGCTTGTCAAGGCGATGCAGTACCCGATAGCGGGAGAACCCCACCGGCCTACGGAATTGCAAGTCCAACCCCACCCGCGCTGGGAAGCGCTGCGGCCGCACCT
>JBGQLF010000466.1:0-7554 GCA_041499985.1 Gemmataceae bacterium | reverse complement strand
GTTTTTTTCGACGGTAACCCCGCGCCACTCCTGTTCGTTTCGGGGACGCAGATCAATGCGGTGGTTCCCTTTTCGGTCGCCGGGAAGACAACCACCGAGGTGCAAATCGAGAACAATGGAGCTTGGTCCGACAGCGTTACGATAGCTGTTAACTCCTCGGCGCCCGCAGTCTTCACGCTTGACCAATCCGGTAAAGGGCCAGGAGCAATTCTCAACTTCGATAACGTTGTGAATGGCCCCTCAAGACCGGCCTCGCGCGGCTCGGTCATCCAGATATTCGCGACTGGGGCGGGCCAGACGAGTCCCAGCGGCATAGATGGCGATAGAGGTGGACAGTCCAAACCCGTGCTGCCCGTCAGTGTGACGATCGGGGGCAAGGAAGCCGAGGTGGATTTTGCCGGTACCCCTCCCGGTCTTGTTGCCGGTGGTTTGCAGGTCAATGTCCGGATTCCAGACGATGCGCCGCAGGGCGCGGCGGTGCCAATTGTTTTGAAGGTCGGTGATACCCCCAGCCAGGATGGCGTTACTGTCTCTATCCGATGACGGTGGAGCGTTGGTGATTCGGCCTCTGAGGGGGCCTGGAGCGTGCGGTCTGCTCCGGGACCTCCTCCCCCCGCGGCTCTCGCACGAGCATCTCGAAGGTCCCACCGTGGGTCAAAGTTGAATATGCCCGCTCTTGACGGGAAGGCCCGCTGCGTCCGCCGATTTCCAGCATCGTCCCGTGCAAATTTACCGGCCCGTTCAGCATGTGCGATATTCTTGTGGGACTCCTAAGAGAGCGCCCATGACGATGGCCGCGGGATTTCGCGTGCCGGACGGCATTTTACTATGCGTAGAGATGATGTACACGGGTCTGATGAAGATCCACCGGCAGAAAATATTCCCCATGGCATTCAGCGACACTGAGCCTAACGAACATTTCGCCTTCGCGCTCTCAGGTAATGAAGCATACGGCAAGATGGCAATCGATGAATGCGCCGAAGCACTCCGAAATTAGGGGACCAGACAGAGGAGGACGCTAATTCTGAGCGGGGACTAGATATGTTCGTCGAGTCCGTCAAGCGCCTTGCGAGAGTCCTGGAAGAAAAACGCTGAGGTCTACGAAAGAGCAGCACAATCTCCGCCACGGCAGTAATTGCAGTCAGAGCAGATGACGAGGGTCTTCCTGGCAGCGAATCCCGGCGACCCTCGGAACGGGCTCCCGATCGGATGTAGTCTGTGCTAGCGTAAATTGCATGCCCGCAGCCGTATGCCCGATCGAAACCCTACCGGTGAAACCAGCCAGCGTCTGCAGCAGATTTGGTAAGGAGATGCGAGCGTGACGACACCGATACGGCGGCCCGAGCCAGCCTACAATACGGAGCTGGATCAGCTCTGCGTCAACACGATTCGCACATTGGCGATGGACGCAGTCCAGAAGGCAAATTCAGGACATCCGGGTACTCCAATGGCGATGGCTCCGGTCGTGTACGCTCTGTGGCAACGATACCTGAGGTTCGATCCCAACGATCCCATCTGGCCAAACCGCGATCGCTTCGTGCTGTCGATCGGGCATGCATCGATGCTGCTGTATTCGATGCTGCACCTCACGAAAGTCAAGGCAGTGAATCCCCAGTACGAGCAGCTCGGCCACGTGTCGGTAGAACTGGACGACATCCAGCGCTTTCGGCAACTGGACAGCAAGTGCCCGGGCCATCCCGAATATCGGTGGACCTCCGGCGTCGAAACCACCACCGGCCCGCTCGGGCAAGGTGTGGCAACCAGCGTGGGCATGGCGATTGCCGGACGTTGGATGGCCGAACACTTCAACCGGCCCGGTTTCAACATTTTCGACTACAATGTTTATGCGCTTTGCGGCGACGGTTGCATGATGGAGGGGGTCAGTTCCGAAGCGGCTTCTCTGGCCGGGCACCTGAGACTATCCAACCTCTGCTGGATCTACGACAACAACAAGATCTCCATCGAAGGCCACACCGACTGGTCGTTCAGCGAGGATGTTGCCACCCGCTTCATCGCTTATGGCTGGAACGTAACCCGTGTTGGCGACGCCAACGATCTGGACATGCTCTCCCGCGCTTTCGATACGTTTCGGGCGACGGGCGATCGGCCCACCCTCATCATCGTCGACAGTCATATCGCCTACGGCTCTCCGAACAAGCAGGATACGAGCGCCGCGCACGGTGAACCACTGGGCGAAGAGGAAATCCGGCTGACGAAAAGGAATTACAAATGGCCCGAGGACGGCAAGTTTTTGGTTCCTCAAGAAGTGTATGGGCATTTTGACAGCGTGCTGGGGCAGCGTGGAGGCGGTCTCCGCCGCGCCTGGATGGACATTTTCGAGCGATACAAGCGGGAGTACCCCGAACTGGCGGACCACCTGTACAGGATGCAGCACCGCCAGCTTCCGGACGGTTGGGACAAGGATATCCCGTCGTTTCCCGCGGATCCTAAAGGCTTGGCTGGTAGGGACTGTTCCGCAAAGGTTCTGAATGCAGTCGCCGGGAACTTGCCTTGGTTGGTGGGGGGATCGGCCGACTTGGCTCCCTCGACGAAGACTCGTCTAACCTTCGACGCAGCTGGTGACTTCACCGCCCGGAGCTACGGCGGTCGCAACTTCCATTTCGGCATTCGTGAGCATGCCATGGGCGCCATCCTGAACGGAATGTCGCTCTCGAAGCTGCGTCCTTATGGTTCCGGTTTCCTGATCTTCAGTGATTACTTGAAGCCCGCCATTCGCCTCAGCGCTCTCATGGAGCTCCCGGTCATCTATATCTTCACCCACGATTCCATCGGCGTGGGAGAGGACGGTCCAACCCACCAGCCGGTCGAGCAGCTCATCTCTCTGCGGGCAATTCCTGGGCTCATCACGATCCGGCCTGGGGATGCAAACGAGGTAGCTGAGGCCTGGCGGCTGATCATACAACTACGCCATGAGCCGGTGTGCCTCATCCTGTCGCGCCAGGCGATGCCGACGCTCGATCGGACCCGATACGCGCCTGCCTCCGGCCTAGCCAGGGGCGGCTATGTTCTCGCGGACGATCCGTCGCGCACACCGGACGTGATCCTTATGGCGAGCGGCAGCGAGGTTACGTTGTGCGTAGATGCCCGGGAGCGACTGCAAGCGGAAGGAGTGATGGCGCGCGTGGTGAGTATGCCTTCCTGGGAGCTGTTCGACAAGCAGGATCAGGCGTATCGCGAAAGCGTCCTACCGCCGCCGGTGCGGGCGCGAGTCTCCGTGGAGCAGGGTTCCACGATGGGTTGGTCACACTTTGCGGATCGCAGTATCGGCATGAAAACGTTTGGCACTTCGGCTCCGCTGAAAGAACTCCAAAAGAAGTTCGGGTTTACTCCGGACGCTGTAGTCGCCGCGGCTAAAGAAGAAATTGCAAAGAGACGATAACCAGTGCGCATCGTGATCGGTTCTGACCACGCAGGCTTCGAGCTCAAGGGTGTCCTTGCCACTCATCTCCGCAATGCGGGGCACGAGATTATCGACGTCGGGACGCATGGGACAGCGCCCGTGGATTATCCCGATTTCGCCGAAGCTGTCGGCTCCACCATAAAGGAAGGGCGGGCGGAGCGAGGTGTTCTGGTGTGCGGCAGCGGCGTAGGCGCCTCGGTAGCCGCCAACAAGGTTCACGGAATACGCGCCGGCCTGTGCCACGATCACTACTCGGCGCATCAGGGCGTGGAGCATGATGACATGAACGTTCTTGTGCTGGGCGCTCGCGTGATCGGTAGCGCGCCGGCGCAGGAACTTGTCTCGGCGTTCATCGCCGCTGAATTCTCAAACGAGCTGCGACACTTGCGCAGGCTGAACAAGGTCCGGGCCCTCGAGGCGCGTTCCGAGGGTTAGGTCATCATTTCAGGAGATCCAACATGAGCACCTCAACGCTAGTGCAGTCCTCCTCAGCGACAGCAAACCCATTGAAGCAGTTGGGCCAATACGGACAATCCGTCTGGCTCGACTACATCCGCCGCAGTCTGATCACCAGCGGTGAGTTACAGCGACTCATCGAAGAGGACGGCTTAGGCGGGGTGACCTCGAATCCCGCGATCTTCGAGAAAGCCATCACCGGCAGCAGCGACTACACCGAGACGCTGATCGAGTTGCAGAAGCACAAGAACCTGGACGCCATGGCGTTATACGAACGCCTGGCCGTGCGCGACATCCAGGATGCGGCCGACGTCCTTCGTCCCGTCTACGACCGGACGAAGAAGCGGGACGGTTACGTCAGCCTGGAGGTGTCGCCGTTCCTCGCCAATGAAACGCAGCCAACCATCGAGGAGGGCCGGCGCCTGTGGAAAGCAGTCGGACGCGCCAATCTCATGATCAAGGTTCCGGCAACTCCGGCCGGGATCCCTGCGATCCGGCAGCTCATCAGCGATGGGATCAACGTGAACGTCACCTTGCTGTTCGCGCAGGAAATGTATGAACAAGTCGCCCTGGCCTACATCGCCGGGCTCGAGAAGCTGGCGGCGGCGGGCGGGGATGTTTCGGGCGTTGCGAGCGTCGCCAGCTTCTTCATATCCCGCATCGACAGCATGATCGATGCCCTCGTCAAAGTGAAGCTGAAGGCGTCCACGGACGCGCGCGAGCGCGCCCTGATGCGCAGCTTGATGGGCAAAGTGGCCATCGCGAACGCCAAGCTGACGTATGTCCGTTACAAGGATATTTTGCGCACGCCCGCGTGGGAGGCGCTCGCGGCTAAAGGCGCGCAGACCCAGCGCCTTCTGTGGGCCAGCACCAGTACGAAAGACCCGAGCTATCCCGATGTGCTTTACATCGATGAGCTCATCGGCCCGGATACCGTGAACACCATCCCGCCTTCGACCTTCGAGGCGTTCCGCGCTCACGGCAAACCCAGCGCCAGCCTGGAGAGCGACGTGGATGCGGCTCAGGACACGATGGAGAGCCTGGCTGCGGTTGGAGTCTCCATGAAAGAGGTGACCGCGAATCTGCTCACCCAGGCCGTGAAGTTGTTCGCAGAGCCGTTCGACAAGCTTCTCAACTCCGTCGACACGCGCTGCAAGGTTGCCATCGGGCAGGAGGTGGATGCGCAGACCTACTGGCTGCCGGAAGAGTTGAACACGCAGCTCCACGCGGCCATCGAGGACTGGAAGACGACCGGGAAGGTGCGCCGCCTTTGGTCGAGGGATGCATCGCTCTGGACGCGCTCTGACGAGGGCAACTGGCTCGGCTGGCTGGGGATCACGGAAGACGAGTTGGCGAACAGCGCTCATCTGGAGGCTGTGGCCGCGGACGTCAAAAGTACCGGATTCCAGTACGCACTTCTGCTCGGCATGGGCGGCTCCAGCCTCTGCCCGGAAGTGTTGAGATTGTCCTTTCCAAAGGCCGAAGGTTACCCCGAACTGTTGGTTCTCGATTCTACCGATCCAGCCCAGGTCAAAGCGTTCGAGTCGAAAGTCGACCTGAGCAAGACGCTCTTCATCGTTTCCAGCAAATCCGGCTCAACACTGGAGCCCAACATATTCAAACAGTATTTTTGGGAGCGCGTAAAGCAGGCCGTCGGCGCCGCGGAGGCGGGGAATCGGTTCATCGCGATCACCGATCCGGGCTCCAAAATGGAGAAGCTTGCCGAGGCCGATGGTTTTCGGCATGTCCTCCACGGTGTGGCGAGCATCGGCGGGCGATACTCGGCGCTCTCCGACTTCGGCATGGTTCCTGCCGCCGTCATGGGCATCGACGCTCCGCGATTCCTCGACCAAGCCGACGTGATGGCCATTTCCTGTTCGTCCTGCCTCCCGGTAGAGAAGAATCCGGGCGTGGTCCTGGGTTTGATTCTGGGCGTACTCGCCAAAAACGGGCGTGACAAGCTCACGATCGTCACGTCGCCGGCCATTCACGACCTCGGCGCGTGGCTGGAGCAGCTTCTTGCCGAATCCACGGGCAAGGATGGCAAGGGCATCATTCCGGTCGATCGGGAAGCGTTGGGTTCTCCCGCCTCCTACGGCAACGACCGGGTTTTTGCCTATCTCCGCTTCGACCCCAAGGCCGACAGCGCGCAAGATGCAGCCTTGGACAAGTTGCAGAAGGCCGGGCAGCCCGTCATCCGGATCGCAATTAGTGACTTGTACAACCTGGGACAAGAGTTTTTCCGATGGGAGATTGCGACCGCGGTCGCGGGCGCCGTCATAGGGATCAACGCGTTCAATCAGCCCGACGTCGAGGCTAGCAAGATCGCAACTC
Source organism: Gemmataceae bacterium (assembly GCA_041499985.1). Lineage (GTDB taxonomy): Bacteria > Planctomycetota > Planctomycetia > Gemmatales > Gemmataceae > JBGQLF01. The sequence goes on along the minus strand of JBGQLF010000466.1, from coordinate 1,343 downwards.
GCAAGCTGACCACCGAGTACGAGAACACCGGCGCACTCTCGCCGGCAACACCGATCCTCGAAGACGGCGGCGTAAAGTTGTTTACCGACGCCAGGAACGCAGCGACGATTGCGCAAGCCGCGGGGTCCGACAAGACTCTGGCCGGCTATCTGAAGGCGCACCTCAACCGTCTCAGCGCCGGCGATTATTTTGCGCTGCTCGCCTACATCGAGATGAACGATGCGCATGAAGCTGCCTTGCAGCAGATGCGCACGGCGGTTCGAGACCACAAGAAGGTCGCCACCTGCCTGGGCTTCGGTCCGCGATTCTTGCATTCCACGGGTCAGGCGTACAAGGGCGGACCTAACACCGGCGTCTTTCTTCAGATCACCTGCGACGATAAATTCGACGTTCCGGTTCCCGGCCAGAAATACACTTTTGGTATCGTCAAAGCGGCCCAGGCACGCGGCGATTTTGAGGTATTGGAAGATCGGAACCGGCGGGCCCTCCACGTCCATTTGAGCGATGTCGAGCGCGGTCTGGTGACGTTGCGCACTGCTTTTGAGAAAGCTATTGCTTAGGAGAGAGACTCTATCATGCAACTTGGAATGATCGGTTTGGGCAAGATGGGAGCGAACATGGTCCGCCGTCTGATGCGCGACGGACATCAGTGTGTGGTTTTCGATCTGAATCCCGAGAACGTAACCGCTCTGGTGAAGGAAGGCGCCACGGGCGCCGCATCCATGCAGGACTTAGTTGGGAAGCTTCAGGTGCCCCGTGCCACATGGGTTATGGTGCCTGCCGGCCAGGCGACAGAGGACACAGTTCTGCAGCTCGCGGACCTGATGCAACCCGGCGACACCATCATTGATGGCGGCAATTCGTATTACAAGGACGACGTCCGCCGCGCTGGTCTGTTGAAGAGTAAGGCGGTCCACTACGTCGACGTTGGCACCAGCGGCGGCGTGTGGGGCCTGGAGCGCGGATACTGCTTGATGATTGGTGGTCCCGCGGAAGCGGTTCAGCGGCTGGACCCGATTTTCCAAACGCTGGCACCGGGCATCGGCACCATCGACAAAACACTTGGACGAGACGGCAGGAAAACCACTGCGGAACTGGGATACCTGCACACCGGGCCCTCCGGCTCCGGCCACTTCGTGAAGATGGTCCACAACGGCATTGAGTACGGTTTGATGCAGGCCTACGCCGAAGGGTTCGACATCATGCGCAACGCGAATTCGGCCGAGTTGGCGGAACAGCACCGCTACACCCTCGCCCTCCCCGACATTGCCGAGGTCTGGAGGCGCGGCAGCGTGGTTTGTTCGTGGCTGCTGGACCTCATCGCCTTGGCCCTCGCCGAGGAC
>JBGQLF010000465.1:0-7563 GCA_041499985.1 Gemmataceae bacterium | reverse complement strand
GGTGGGCCTCGGCAAGTTGCAAACTTGCCGCCACAGGCCCATCGAAGCGCATAAATGCTTCAGTTGTTTGCGCTTGCAATCCAAGGCAGAGAAAGGGCCCGCTGAAGAAGTGATCGCTTCAGTCCACACGGGCGAAAGGGCTTGCACGTCCTTGCTTGTCGATCAACGGGCCGGCGGCACTGCCGTGCTGGTTGCCTCGATCTTGCGCAGCAGCGCGGCATATCCGGGATGCTGGCGAAGCGACTCGAGGTCGGTGTCCTTTTTCATGTGCTCGATCCTGGCAGGGTCCTTGAAAAAGCCAGCCGCCTGGGCCTGCGCCAGCAGTTCGACGGCGCGGACCGCGTATTGCTCGCCCAGCTTCTCGCGCTCGGCTGGAAGCAGCTTGGCATCCTTGCGAGCGGTAGCCGAGGACAGAGCATACACACACGCGGCGTCATAGAAGGTGAACCAGTTACGTTCTTGCCTTGGGTGAGGTCGTCCACTTCGGCCGTGGCTTGGACATACTCACCTTGATGACCCAGGGTTTGCGCGCGCTCCAGGCGGATGCGGTCTCGGTGTTGCCCGGTGTCGAGTTCCAGGGCTCGGTCCCAGTCCGTGAGGGCTTGGGCGTACCGGCCTAGGCGGGTCAAAACCTCAGCTCGCCCCGAGTAGGCATTGCGGAGGTACTGCCGAGCAGCGGGATGGTTCGGTTGGTGCTGGCGTACCGCTTCAAGGAGTGGGATCGCTTTACCGTACCACCCTATGGCCTCTTCCGACTTGCCGCTGTTATAGGTGAGGTTGCCAAGAGTGCCGTAGGTGACCGCGAGGCCCATCTGGTAGCCGGGGACGTCGGGATGAGCGGCAACCAGCCCTTCGCGCAGGCGGCGGGCCTGCTCATACGACTGCAACGCCGCCGCCCGCTCCCCGATCACCTGTTGCAGAATGCCAAGGCTGTTATAGGTGCCGGCCAAGTGGTTCTGGTACTCAGGGACGTTGGGATGCGCGGAGACCAGCTTCTCCCACATGGTCCGCGCCTGGCCATGGGATTGCAACGCCGCTGCCCGCTGGCCGGTGGCATTTTGCAGGAGGCCGAGGTTGTTGTAGCTGCTGGCCAGGTCGTTCTGGTACTCAGGGACGTCGGGATGCGCGGCGACGAGCTTCTCCAGGACCCGTCGGGCTTGTTCATATGCCCCTGCTTGCTCCCCGCTGTCACTCTGCAACATGCCGAGATTGTTGTAAGCGTGGGCCAAGGCGTTCTGGTACTCGGTGACGTCGGGGTGGTGGGCAACCAGCTTTTCCTGGAGCCGGCGGGCCTGCTCATAGGACTGCAAAGCCCCCGCACGCTCTCCGTTGTTACTCTGCAACATGCCAAGGTTGTTGTAGGTGCGGACCAAGTCATTCTGGTACTCGGGAACATCAGGGTGGTCGGCAATAAGCATTTCCTGTAGGCGGCGGGCCTGCTCATACGACTGCAATGCCCCCGCATGCTCCCCAGTGTCACGTTGCAGGTTGCCAAGGTTGTTGGAAGCGCGGGCCAAGGCCATGTGGTACTCGGGGACGCTAGGGTGGTCGGCAACCAGCTTTTCTTGCAGCCGGCGGGCCTGCTTATAAGACTGTAACGCCCCCGCGCGCTCCCCGGTGGCACTCTGCAACATGCCAAGATTGTTATAGATGGCGACCAAGGTAGTGTGGTACTTGGGAACGTTAGGGTGGTCGACCACGAGCTTTTCCTGAAGGCGGCGGGCTTGCTCATACGACTGCAACGCCCCCGCGCGCTCGCCGGTCACCTCTTGCAGGATGCCGAGGCTACCGTAGGTGGCGGCCAAGTCGTTCTGGTACTCGGGGACACCCGGGTGGTCGGCAACCAGCTTTTCGCGCAGCTGGCGGGCCTGCTCATACGACTGCATGGCCTCCACTCGCTCCCCGGTCACCTGTTGCAGGTTGCCGAGATTGTTATAGGTGGTGGCCAAGTCCTTCTGGTACTCGGGAACGTCCGGGTGGTCGGTAATCAACTTCTCCCACAAGCGACTGGCCTGCCGGTAGCGTTCCCGCGCCCCGGCGTTGCTTCCGATCTCCTTAGCAATGCTGGCGCTCTTGAAGTAAGCCTGGGCCAGCTCGCGTTCCAACTTGGGATCGCCCGCCCGCTTTTGGATGAAGCGATCGTAGAACCGGCTGGCCTCCTCCAGGAGCTCCCGACGGAAGCCGCGCAGCCCGCCGACTTGCAGCCGCGGATGGTCCGCCACGCGGGTCAGATACTGTTCCACCGCGTCGCGGGCCATCTGGTAGTTTTCCTCGGCTTGCTGCTGTTGTTGGCGAGCTTCTTGGGCATTGGCGTCCGCCTCGGCGCGTAACCCGCGCTCGCGCTGGACCCAGATCAGACTCCCGGCCAGCAAACTCAGGGTCGCGAGGGCGAGGACCCCCATCAGCGCCGCCGCGGCCGGGCGGCGCTTCGCCCACTTCCAGGCCCGCTGCCAGACCCGGATCGGCCGCGCCTGGATCGGTTCCCCAGCCAAGTAGCGCCGCACATCCTCTGCCAGCGCGGCGGCGCTGGCGTAGCGCCGGGATCGCTCCTTTTCCAGGCACTTCAGGCAGATCGTCTCCAGGTCGCGGGGAACTTTCGGCTGCAACCGGCTCGGTGGCACCGGTTCCTGCTCCAGCAACTGGTACACCGTCTCGAGCGGCGTCTCGGCAAGGAAGGGCGGCCGGCCCGTCAGCAGTTCGTACAGGATTGCGCCTAGGCTGTACACGTCGGCGGCCGGGCCGATCTCTTTGCGCTTGCCCCGCGCCTGCTCCGGCGCCATGTAGCTGGGCGTGCCCAGGATCGCCCCACTCTCGGTCTGATAGCCCGGCCCGGTGGCGCCCGGCTCAATCTGCAACTGCTTGGCCAGACCAAAATCAGTGATCTTGGGAGTAACCTGCATCCACGATGGACCCGAAGCATCACAAAGCGATTTTCCCTCCGACCTGGTTTCTTCGTGCTCCCTTGTGTCCTTCGTGGATGGATTCTGGAGGAGGATGTTGGCCGGCTTCAAGTCGCGGTGAATAATGCCATGCTGATGGGCATAGTGCATCGCTCGAGCCAGGGTTTCGACCAACGCGGCCGCCGGCGCCGCTGGGAAGGGAATACCGGTCAGTCGCTGCGCCAGGCTGCCGCCCTCCACGTACTCCAGGGCAAAGTACGGCCGGCCGTCTTGCTCGCCCACTTCATGGATTTGCACGATGTTAGGGTGCTGGAGCCGAGCCACCGCTTCGGCTTCGCTGCGAAAGCGAGCCAGTTGTTCGGGACCGGCATGAGCACCGGCGAGGATCATCTTCAGCGCCACCACACGCCGGAGAGACACTTGCCGGGCCTTGTAAACCACGCCCATGCCACCCCGGCCCAGCAGAGCCAGGATCTCATAGCCCCTCACGTTGGCAGGCGCCTTTTTCGGGGGATCGCTCGAAGGCTCGTCGGCGACTTCCAGGTCCCCAGCCTTTGCTCGCTCCGCTACCGTCGCGGCTGACAAGGGCACCAACTGGGCCTTGAGGTTCTCGACGACGGAGTGTGGCGGGCGGGGCGGGGGTGGATTCCCCGGCAAGGCGGTCGATTCCGGTGCGGCGCCCAGAGCCCTTGCGGCAGCAAGTTCGGCATCGATGCGCAGCAGCAGACTCCGGAGCCAGCTCTCCTGCTGGGGAAACCGCGCGGCATATTCGTCCGGCGAGGGGCGGTCACCCCAGCGCTGCCGCACCCGGTATTCCTCCGCAATCAACTCCGGCGACAACCGCTCCACAGGACCGAGTTCGGGGTAGCAGACGGCATAATCCTCCAGACGCGGCTGGGGAGGGAGATGGCCTGTTCGCGGCGCAGTCACCCGACGCCAGCGATACTCCAGGTCGATCTGGACCAACTCTTCCAACAGCGTCCGGCGGGCCTGATCTTCCCACGCCGGTCCGCAGTCGGTTCCTGGCGCCAGGAAGTCTTCCATCCGCGGTGGGGTGTCGCTCTGCCAGGCCGCCTCGAAGCGCTCCAGCAAACGCAGCGTCTCCGACAGGCGTTCAGGTTCCGGGTTGTGCGGCGACTGCACCGGACTCATGGCCAAACCTCTGGGAGGGAGTCATGGGTTGGCCTGTTCGCGGCAGCGTTGCTCCAGGTGCTGTCGGACCTTCCCCAGCACCAGGCGCACCAGCCGTTCGGAGCGCTGGGTTTCGGCAGCGATCTCCTCGAGCAGATGCCCCTGGAGCTGGAGCTCGACCATTCGCCGGTGCAGCGGCTCCAACCCGCGCAGGACCAACTCCAATTCGTCGAGCACCGCGGCGGCCTCCTCCGGCGTCGGCTCGTGCGCCACCACCTCGGCTGCCAGGCCGCACAGGCTGTCTTCCGGGCGAAAGGTCTGCTCGCGGCCCTGGTCCCGTTTGCCGGCGCTGTGGTATTCCACCTGGCGCTGGAGCTTGTGCAGGGTGATGGCGGCGAGCAAGCGCCACAGATCGCCGCTGCGCTCCAAAACATAACGGCCGGCGCGGGCGCCGACAAAGAAGCTCCGGTAGGCCGACTGCACCACATCTTCGGGGTCCAGCCGCTGGGCCAGCTTGGGAGACAGCCGGCGGCGCGCGAGCGCGAGCAGGCGTTGCACATAGCGCTGGAAGAGTAGGTCGGCTGCTCGCTGGTCACCCTGGCGCCAGCGGGCCACCAGTTCGGCCGATTCGATGTCCACGTGCGCTCCTCCTCGGAGAAGGCCATCCAAACTTTTCCTAAATTGTAACTCTTCCATTTCCACGGGGGCAGGAAAAACCTGATCTACTCGTGAGCAAGAACAGAATCGCCCCAACCCAAACCTGAGGAGACTCAAACCATGTTCTGGAACTTGTCGCGCACGCGCCGCCCGGCCAAGCCCGCTGGTCGCAAGCCATTCCGACCGGCCCTGGAAGCTCTGGAAGAACGGGGCTTGCTGTCGGTGAGCAGTTTGCAGTTCAGTTCCGCCACCTACGCCATCAGCGAGATAAGCCCTTTCGCCAGCATCCTCGTCTCCCGCCAGGGTGACACCGCGGGCATGGCCTCGGTCCAGTTCTCGACCAGCGATGGTACCGCCACCGCCACGAGGGACTATACGCCCGTGTCGCAGACACTTATTTTTGACCTGTTTGAGACCGTCAAACAGGTCAATGTTCCGATCCTCAACGATGCGCTGCCCGAAGGTGATGAAACGGTCAATCTGCGCCTCACTCACCCCGTGGGCGCTCAATTGGGAGTTCCCAACACGGCTATGTTAACGATTAAAGACGCGAACCCCTACCAGCCGAGCGTGTTCCGGTTCAGCTCCCCGACTTACGCGTACTTCGAGAACAGTGCTTTTGCCAGCATCATGGTGGTCCGCAATGCGAACGCGGGCCCGGGTAGCGTCCACTATGCCACCAGTCCGAGAACGATTTCGGGTAGACGAAACTACCAGGATGTCTCGGGCACGCTCACTTTTGCCCCGGGCGAGACCGCCAAGACCTTTACGGTGCCACTGATCAACGACCTGGTGGCAGAGGGCGATGATACTGCGAACCTCACGCTGAGCGCCCCGACCGGGGGTACGCTGGGCAGTCCGAGCACTGCTGTGCTCACCGTGCGCGACGATGATCCGCTTCAGTCGAGCATCTTCCGATTCAGCTCACCTACCTATACGTACTTCGAGAACAGTGGCATTGCCAGCATTCTGGTGGTGCGCAATCCCAACACGGGCCTGGGCAGTGTCAAATACTCCACGAGCCCGGGCATCACCAACGGCCAACGCACTTACCAACTCGTCTCAGGGACACTTACCTTTGCTCCCGGCGAAACGGCTAAAACGTTTAACGTCCCTCTGATCGATGACTCCGTGGTCAAAGGCGACGACACCGTCAACCTGACCTTGAACGCTCCGACGGGAGGCACGTTGGGCAGTCCCAGCAGCGCGCTGTTGACGGTGCGCGAGAATGATGTGGCTCCCAGCTTCGTCCAGTTCGCCTCGAGCGGCTTCAGTGCCAATGAGGCCGCCGGCAGTGCGCCGATCACCGTGAAGCGCACTGGCAACACGGCTCTCCCGGTGTCCGTCCAGTACGCGACCAGTAACGGCACGGCCAGCGCGGGCAGCGATTACAAGGCCACCGCGGGCACGCTCAGTTTTGCCGCGGGTGAGACGAGCAAGACCTTCACCATTCCGATCCTGGATGACAAGTTGGTGGAAGGCAACGAGACCGTCAATCTCACTCTCCGTAGCCCCATCGGGGGGCGCTATTGGCAAGCCCGAGCAGCGCCGTGTTGACCCTCATCGAGAATGACAGCGCCCTGCCCTTGCATCGGGCTTTTGACGAGGTGTCCTCGAACGCGGTGCGCATCTTGGGAAGCCAGTTATCCCAAGCCGCATCACTCGAAGCGGCCAGTTCGGTGTTCATCGGCTCCGTCGTACCGCAAGGGAAATCCAGCACCACCGACAACGCTCACACTCCCACAGCGTTGCCCCGCGCCAGCGTGGATCTCCCAGAACTGGTGTCGAGTAGCCAGCCCTCTCTCGCCCCGAGCACTCTGAGCAGCTGGGTCACCGTGCCGCATTCTTCCGACCTCCACGAGGAACTCTTCGCCAACCTGGGTGGCGGTGAAGAACTGTTCGCCTGGCAGTAGGTGCGGGCGACAGCAAGCGAGGGCTGGACGCCTCTCCTCAGTGGACACGACAAGTACCCTGAGGTGTCCAGCCCCTTTGCCGTTTGCACGTCCTTCGCCCCTTGCGGGGGTCAACGAAAAAGCTGAGGTGCTCGCAATGGTCACTTTTCCATTTCCACCGGGGCAGGAAAAACCGGATGTACTCGCGAACAAGAACCGCATCGCTCTAACCCCTCACCGTAGGAGAGTCCGATCATGTTCCGCACTCTGTTCCGCTCGCGTCGCGATCAGACCGTGGTTCGTCGCAACCTGGTTCGGAAACCGTTCCGCCCGATCCTCGAAGTGCTGGAGGATCGTTTTGCTCCCGCGATCATCGATTGGACCGCGGGAACAGGCGACCATTTCAATGTGGCCGCCGATTGGACCGTGCGCGGCAGCAATCCGCCTGTGCATCGCGTGCCGGGTCCCGCCGACGACGCCAGCATCAACCTGTCCAACGATGTCATCACGTTCACCGAGTCCCATGAGGTGAACTCGCTGACGGCCAGCGTTGCTCGTTTCCAGATGTCCGGGAACGGCACCACCCTGACCCTGGACAATCTGCTCAAGAATTCCAGTCTCGACCATTTGATTCTTGGTCCCAACACCGCTTTGCAGGCCCTGAGTGGCATCACTTCCCTGACCGACGATAGTCTGATTGCCGGCACCCTCAGCGCGTCCAGGGGCGCCACGCTGGCCTTCACGGGCGGCACCAGCCTGATGAATGTCGATTCGCCCTTGACGGGTCTCGGGACGTACAGCGTGGCCGGCGGTACCCTGAGCATTAGCAGCGGTGTCACCGTGGCTGCACTTTCCGCGATCTTGGCATGGTCAAAACGGATGCAGATACGATTAATAACCGTAAAAGCATGAGCGCGCACCGCGACCGGCGCGGCCGACCTGACGGGCCTTCTCGCCCACGGCGCGGCCGCTGGATGGCCCGC
>JBGQLF010000464.1:0-7566 GCA_041499985.1 Gemmataceae bacterium | reverse complement strand
GATTCTCGAGCGCGACCACCTCACCAGCGACCAGTTGGCCGTCGTACTCCAATGGCTGAGCGAGGCAGACCATCAGGCCAGTGAGACTTTCCTCCGCCAGGTGCTGGACCAGAACCCGAGCCACGAAGTGCAAGGCAAGGCTTGCCTGGCCTTGGCCCAATTTCTCCAGCGTCAGGCGAGGCTGTTCGAGCACATGCAATCTCTGCCTTTCTTACTGGCTATCCGGAATAAAACCAGCCCCACAAGGCGCACCGCGCACGCCCTTGCCAGGTACTCTTAAACGGGCAAGCATAAGTTATTTCTTATGTATGCATTCGTCTTGGTGGCCTCGCTCCCAAGGTTGGTGACTACCCAGCGCCACCTGTCTGTCCTGCCCTCGTCTCGGGGCGCCACGGTGTGGTCAAGCCTGCTGCGCCTGGCGATAGTTGAATACCGGTTGCTTCTGGGCCGACGGCCTCAGCTTGTGCAGCAGGATGCCCAGGGAACTCAGCAGCAGCATGCTCTCACTCGAGTCCGTGCGCTTCTCATAGTCCTTGCTGTGCCGGCGATAACGGCCCAGCCAGGCGAAACTGCGTTCCACCACCCAGCGAATCCGCAGCGGCTTGAACCCTACCGTCCCCTCCGGTCGGCTGCTGATGTTCATGTGCCATCGGCCAGCACTATGTTGGTCCAGCCAGGCATAATACTTATAGTTGTGATATTTGTTATCTCCAAAGATGGTTTGCAGGCGTGGATACGCCTCCGGTTGCAATTTCCCCACCACTTGCTGGGCGCCCGCGGCATCGTCGACGTTGCCCGCCGTCACCACCACGGCCAAGATGAGGCCCAAGGTATCCACCACCAGATGGCGTTTCCGACCCTTGATTTGCTTGGCGCCATCATAGCCGTGGACCCCACCCAGTTCCGTCGTTTTCACACTTTGGCTGTCCACACAGGCGGCGCTGGGCGTGGGCTCGCGCCCTTGCTGCGGGTTGGCAACCTGGGGTGTGTGGGTCCGGACTTCGGCGACCAAAAGGCTGTTGATCTGCACCAGCAAACCGTGGTCCCGCCACTTGGCGAAATAGTCGTAGGCGGTACTCTTGGCCGTGAGATCGTGCGGCAAGAAGGCCCACTGACAGCCGGTACGATTCAGGTAGCGGAGGGTGTTGACCACCTCACGCAGGTTCACTTCCCGCTGCGGTCCCGGGCGGACACGGTTTTCGAAGGCCAACAGCAGCGGCTCCAAAACTTCCCATTGGGCATCACTGATGTCGCTTGGATAGGGCTTGCGTGCCGGCGTGTCCATGACCTGTCTCCTTGTTCAGATTGTTGCCGTAACCACTTACGGTTGTATTGATACCGACAAGGAGTGATACCGGACAGCCAGTTAGACCTTTCCGACATCGGCGTCGTGCTACGTGAAGCACTCTTCCGCCAGGCGGTTGCCCGGCGGCTCCAAGAGAGTGAAGAACTCTTCGAGCGGGTCGTGGAGAAGTACGCCGATGTCAAATATGGCCGAGGCACGCTCAGCGCTCGGGCCAAAGCGGAGCTGTACCAGCGGCGGGGGACGCTCGCCATGGGCAAGCCGGCTCCGGAGATCGAAGGGGAGGACATCGATGGCCAGCAATTCAAACTGAGCGACTATCGTGGGAAGGTGGTGCTGCTGGCTTTCTGGGGTCATTGGTGAGGGCCGTGCCGGGCCATGTACCCCCACGAGCGGTCGCTCGTGAAAAAGTTCGAAGGCAAGCCGTTCGTTCTCCTCGGCGTCAACAGCGATTCGAATAAGGATGAGCTCAAGGAGGCGATGGCAGAGAATCAGATCACCTGGCGCTCCTGGTGGGACGGCGGCAGCCCGCTAGGTCCCATCGCCACGACGTGGAATGTGCGGGGTTGGCCGACGGTTTACGTCTTGGATGCCAAGAGCATCATTCGCTACAAGCACCCCCGCGATAAGGCCTTGGATGTAATCCTCGAAAGACTGATAGCGGAAGCGGAAACACAGGTGAGACAGGATTCGCTGAAGTAGTTCCGTACCCGTTTCGGGGGCCAGGACCGTAGTCTTGGAAAGCCGGACCACGTGAGTTCTGCCAAACCGCACTGGCGTAGGCTGGCTCCACTATCCAGGAGTGCACACGTCCTACAACGGCGATTATGTTTCAGAGACGATGCTAGGCTGCCGGCTAACTAGCTACCTTTTGCAGCATAATTTTGGTTGGGATATCTTGGTCTCGACGGTGCTGGCCGGGCATCGATTTCTGGGTGGATGAGGGACGAATCTTTCTTGGAGGAGTGCGCATGAACGCGCGAATGCTCGCTGCGATACTGGCGGGATTAGTCGTGGGCATGGTGCTTCAGGGCATTCGTCAGGAACCGCAAGCACAGGCTCAGGGCTTCGGGCGGCCGCCGAGATGGGAGTACAAGACGGTCCAGCGCCCTGATGCCCCCAAGGAGTTTGAAGACATCCTGAACCAATTGGGCGAGAATCGGTGGGAGTACTGCGACGTACAGGAGCTTATCCAAAAGCAGGTCGGTGCGCCATCGGTTGCTGTGAAAACGCTCGTCTTCAAACGAGCGAAGCCATAACCTGACTTGCTTCGAATCCGGGCGCCCATCTCGGCCAGCACGTTTAATGGCGGCTTGCGTGCGATCACGCCGTAATAGGTCTTCAGTCGCGAGCAATGGACAGTGCGCACATCCGACAAAAACGGTTATCTTTAAGTAGTCCAATGGCGCTGGGGTCCCAACGTGTTCAAGGCGTTTCTCGTTCCAAGGTGAGCAGAATGCAGTCATCCCCCGGTCGCGTGGAGAATCTTCCTGGAAAGCTAGATCCCAGCGTGCCGAACTCCGAGGTCAGGCACATGACTAGCCGTTTACCCTCGATGCGGTAGACACCGAACCATAGTTCCATGTGGTATCCGGTGCACTGCCACCCGCTATCGGACATCCACTCGTGGCAAACGAGCAGGAAGCGGAAGCTCCGGGGCGTCTTCAGCAGGTAGAGCTCGCACTCCCCTTCGTCGCGGCGGGCGTGGGGCCCAGTCAGTTCGACGCGGAGCCTCGTGAACCGGACACGGTTCCAACACTGTCGCGAGGCAGGGGCAGGTTTCCCGTCCTCCTCCCAGGCGATGACTTTCCAGGTTCCCTGCAGCCGCTGCCTGTCCTGCCAGGCGAACAGGGTTTCCGCCCACTCCTCCCAGGTGATGATGCGGGGGGATCCCTCAAACAACAGCTTTTGATCCCAGGCCAAGCGGGTTTCTGCCCAGTCACAGGTGGTGAAAAGATGAATGGCAGTGCAAACGGCAAAAAGCAATTCCATGTGTCGTGCCCTCGCAAGGGGGGTCGCGGCCAGGCTGGACCATACCCTCCGCTGCGGAAAACGCCAAGGGTAACGCGGCTTGACTTGTTTCCACCTGAGCTTGCAGACCTCGTCCTGTCTCGCTATCCTTCGCCGGCGCTGCGGCACCGCTCGAAAGTGCTTCAAGCCAGAAGGCCATGAACCGATGACTCGTGATGCACCGTGAGAAAGCATGCTCCAATTCCTGATGGCGTTAACGATGGTGTGGGGGCTTCCTTACTCGAACGATGAAGCATCCGACGTGGATCGAGTCTTCATCGTCCTTCCGAAATCCGCGTTCGGCGGTAATCTTGGCCGTTTTTTTTCAACGGACGAGGGGGCGTTCCGAGTCCAGGAAGGGGCCGCCCAAACTTACCCAGGTAAGGACTCCGCAATTGTTCGAGCGATGGCCATTGAAGGACGAACTCCTCCTGTGGGGCTGTACCACTTCGCTGGTCTTAGCTTCTGCTTAGAGACTGGAATCGCCACCGGTGCCTTCGCTGCATTGGTTTCTCGCAAAATCCCGACTCGGACTAGGCTCAGGGACATCACTTATCAAGGACTATTTAAGATATTAGATGGAACAGAAAAGTGTGATTCTGTGTTGGTTTTGCTGAAGGCGACGGTCAGTGAGGAATAGTGCTTTGCCTCGGCGGGAGGAATTGTTCAAACGGACATCCGTGCCGCCAATGCCCGGATCTGGGCTCGGAACTGGTCAATTGATCTGGGCCGTCAGATAGGCCCGATCTCGGGCGTCGAGTCCGTTCTTCCATTTCGGCGATGCCAGCAGCTTCGTCAATGCTTCTTGCTTCTCCAGGTTCGTTTTCGGACCGTATACCCGAGTGCTCCAGTCACACTCTCGGATGCAGTATCGTAGGTACTCCGAGGCGGACTCAGGTGCGCCAAGGACCTCGTAGCCCCAGAGGACACAGAAAGGCACATCATCTATGATTTCGATCGGATTCAGCGGCCAGTCGGCATAGTCGGTTTGGCTGAGGAACACCGTCCTCCCGAACCTTGGATGGCGGAACTCCCGCCCTGGCCGAGCGATGAACAGCATCCGGCAGAGGGCGAACACCTTTCCTTCATCAGGAATCGTATCGCTTTCGGCCGCCAGCGTGGAAAGAGCGGCGACCGCCCTGTCCATTTCCAATGCTTGAAGTTGGGCCGCCGCCTTGAGGTACGAATCTACCCGGTACGTTTTGGGCCCCATGCGGGGAAGATCCTTAAGGGCAACGCCGCCCGTGTCCGCGTGACCTGGCCTACACCCTACCGCAGGGACGAGCGCGGCGATGGCGAGGAGTACATTGCGACCCCAGCACGTTAACATTGGGGCACCTCCACTTTGCAGCATGGGGTTGTCCGCATTGGCCTGGAGAGCAACCTGTACATGACTACGATAGAACCGACTGCCGTGTTCTTGACGGTGGCGGAAGCGGCGACTCCACGGCCACGCGAGGAGTCTGAACGTCGCTGAAAAACGATGATGTTTCAGAAGGCGGTGCCGCTCACTGGGCACATCGTACGCTTCTAACCACGGCCTCATTTTCCGGCGTTATACTGTGGACAGTTGCAGCAAGCAGGTTGAGGAACCTCTGCGATGCCCGCTCCAATGACCACTACCATCAGCCGCAAGGCCAAGGCCTGCCTGGTGCTGGCTCTCCTTTACTCGATGCCGTTCATCCTTCTCGGTGGCGCGCGGCTCGACGGTCCCATGGACACCGTCACAATCCTGCTGAGCCCGGGAGGCCTGCTAGGGCTGGCAATCCTTCTCCTGGCTATCCACGTGGCCAAGCGCGTTTGGCAGAGGCGGGAAGCCCCTGCCGGACTGTGGCTCGCAGGAATGGCAGCAAGCCTGGTGCTCTACGCCAACTACCTCATACTCAAGAGCCACGCTGAGCGAATGGCCGATGCCGACCAGGACGTCGTCCGCATTATCCTCCACAACCTAGCCAAGGGCCTGCTCCAGTACGCGAAGACCCAGGGCACCCTACCGCCCGCAGCAGTTTATGGCCCCGAGGGCAAGCCCTTGCTGAGTTGGCGGGTGTTGCTGCTGCCCTACTTGGAGGAACAAGGCCGGGCCGAGCCTGGATTGTTCGCCCGGTTCCGGCTGGATGAGCCCTGGGATAGCCCCCACAATAAGGCACTCCTGAGTAAGATGCCTGACTTCTATACCCCTCCGGAAAGTCCTCCCACACTCTTCCCCTATACCACACGCTACCGAGTGTTTGTCGGGCCGGGGACGGCCTTCGAAGGGACTCAAGGTATCCGTTTGGAGGACTTTTCCGATGGCAGGGACCAGACCTTCTTGATTGTAGAAGCTGGCGAAGCTGTGCCGTGGACCAAACCCGAGGAGCTGACCTATGGACCCGGACAGCCGCTGCCTTCCCTCTACCGGCGCACCCGGAACAAGTTTGTGGCAGCGATGGCGGACGGGCGGACGCATTCGCTGCCGTTCGATACTCCCAAGTCGACCTTGCAGGCCTGGGTGACGCGGAATGGCGGTGAGACCGTCGGACCCGAAGCGCCTGGCCAGAGCAGGTCTGAGCGATGATGCGGCTCGATCGTGCCGCTGAAGTTTGGGTTGATCGGTTCGCCCCGTCGAGGGAAAAGATGCCAGGTTATCCGCGCGGCCGTACCAGGCTAGCCGGCTGGGTGGGAATCGCCGGCGTGCTGGGGTTCGGCACCATTGTACTCGCCTTACAGCACTTGCAGCCCGCGTATGACGTGCGGCACCAACTGCTCAGTGAGCTGGCGCTCGGCCCCTACGGCTGGGCCATGAAGGCTGCCTTCGGCTCCGTGGCGCTGTCCCTCTTCGGGGTGCAGTTCGGCTTGGGCACGCTCGGGGTCGCGAGGGCGCCTCGCACACTGTTGGGTGCTGCGGGCGTAAGTATGCTGGCCGCGGGCGCGTTCTCGTGGGGTCAGGCAACCCGGGCCCACATTGCTGCCGTGCTCATGACGCTCGGCTTGATTGCCGCGGCGGCGTATTTGCTGCCAGCCCGCGCCGGGCGGCTGCCGACACGAGCCGTGCGGGGCATGTCCTGGCTGCTGGGCAGCGGCACCGTGGCGAGCCTCGCCGCAGCGAATTGTGGGGTATCACTGGGTATCGCCCAGCGGCTGGCGGTGGCTTGCGTGCTCGGTTGGCTGTGCTGGCTGAGCTGGAGACTTGTGCGAGCCTAACGTGTGGGTGTGCGCTTTAGAGCGACCGAGCCAGGCGTCAACCCAACAGCCGTGGCAGGCGGCCACACCTTCCCCACCCGTATCCATGCGCGGTCGGTGCAGCCATGCGAGTCCGTCTTTGGCTGATAGCTCTGGTATGCGTTGCGTGCGGGGTCATCAGCCGCATCGTGTTCGCGGACTATGCTCCGCCGAACAGCCGCGCCGACGCATGGAGTGAGTGGGAATTCCAGGTCATGTGGTATACGGTCGCCCTGCTCCTGGCATTGCTGCATGTTGGGCGGCTGGGTAGGAGCGACCGTTCCACGCAGAAAAACCAAGGGTGCGGAGCTGCGCTACTGCTGATTTTGGCGTACTTGGTGGTTGTCTGGATCTCCGTACCCAGGGATTGAAGACTTAGTTCGGCACCGCGGTAACCACCGCGATTGACGATGCAGCTCGGCAACGGTGGCAACATGGCGACGGCTGTGGCTGAGACGCGGCCGTTTCCTGGCATGGGCATCCGCGCGGCCACCGCTCGGCTTTAGGCTCGGAACTAGTCAATTGATCTGTGCCGTCAGATAGGCCCGGTCTCAGGAGTCGAGTCCGTTCTTCCACTTCGGCGATGCAAGCAGCTGCGCCAGGGCTGCTTGCTTCTCCACGTTCGTCTTCGGGCCGTATACCCGAGTGCTCCAGTCACACTCCCGGACACAGTACCGTAGGTACTCCGACGCGGATTCAGGTGCGCCCAGGACCTCGTATCCCCAGAGGACGCAGAAAGGCACATCGTCTACGAATTCGATCGGCTCCAGCAACCAGTCAGCATAGTCGGTTCGGCTGAGGAACCCCGCTCTCCCGATCCTTGGACGGCGGAACTCGTGCCCTGGCCGAGCGGCGAAGAGCATCCGGCAGAGGGCGATCACCCTGATTTCACCAGCAGGCTCGGCGGTGTCGGCCGCTAGGAGTCCGTCCGAGAATTAGCCGACACTCCCCCTTTGGCCTCTCGAAGATTTCCTTTGGCCCCTCGGATTCGTCCTTTTGATCTTTTAGTATATTAGTGCGACCTTTTTAGTTACTTCAGCGACGGACCGGTTGCG
>JBGQLF010000463.1:0-7567 GCA_041499985.1 Gemmataceae bacterium | reverse complement strand
GTCAAAGTCTGCTGTGCCAGTGAAATAACCCGTGACGTAAACCCTGTTCACACTGTCTATTGCCAGTGCTCCATATCCCCGGTCAGCAGAAGTGCCTGCCCCAAGCTGACGTGCCCAAACGAAATCGCCCGAGCTATTGAGCTTGGAGACGAAGACTCCCGAGCCAACCGGGCTTGTAAGATTGAAGACGCCTGGTCCGGGGTCAAAGTCTGCCGTACCCTGGAAGAACCCCGTCGTGTAGACGTTCCCCAAGCCGTCGAGGCCGATTCCCCAAGCTATATCGGAGCCGCTTCCTCCCAAACGGCGCGCCCAGACAAATTGGCCTGAACTGTCTAGTTTCGAGACGAAGACGTCCTGTTGGCCAACGCTCACAAGGTCAACGGTGTTACCGACGGGGTCAAAGCGTCCTGTGCCTTCAAATTGCCCTGTTGTGTAGACGTTGCCGGAGTTATCCACCGCGATGCCGTTTCCTATGTCTTCGGCAAAGATTCCTCCGAGCTGACGTGCCCAGACGAAGCTGCCCGAGCCGTCTAGTTTCAACACAAAAACATCGGCGGGGCCAGCAGGGCCGGGACTGGTCAGAGTGAACGTACCTGGTCCGGGGTCAAAATCGACCGAACCAGTGAAATTGCCCGTGACATAGACATTACCGGCCCCGTCCACTGCGATATCGCGGCCAGCCTCCGAGTAAATCCCGCCGATCTGTCTTGCCCAAACAAAGTTGCCCGCACTGTCGAGCTTCGAGACAAAAATGTCACCCGTGCCTGCTTCGGTCAGGTCAAAAGTACCAGGACCGGGGTCGAAATCGCATGTGCCAAAAAAGTATCCTGTCGTGTAGACATTACCCGAACCGTCTACCGCCAAGGCCCTGCCCTCGGCTCCGGAATCGCCTCCTGCCACTTGGCGCGCCCAGACGAAGTTTCCCGAGTTGTCGTACTTGGACACGAATGCCGCAGTACCAGAACCGGTGCTCGTCAGATCAAAGGTACCCGGACCAAGGTCAAAGTCTGCCGTTCCCGTGAAATCACCCATGAGGTACACGCTGCCGGAAACGTCCACTGCGATGTCGCGCGTCTCCTCACCAGCACTACTGCTGAAGCTCTTGGCCCAGACCAAGTCCCCGCGTGGGGAATACTTTGCAATGCAGCTGTCCGTGGCATCCGTGCTCGTCAGGTTGACCGTGCCAGGACCAGGATCAAAATCCACCGTCCCACTGAATTGACCCGTCACATAGGCGTTGCCAGAGCTATCCGTGGCAACGGCTCGCCCAAAGTCAAGGTATGTACCGCCGAATCCCAGCGCGAAGCCGAAGTCCCCCGCAGGCAAAGTCCGGTTTTCAAGGGCCTCCACCGTGGGCTTTAGAGCCAGAGACGACCGTCGCGAGCCTCCGTGGCGACCAGTCCAGTTGGCAAAGGACTTTCGACCGAGTTTGGGCAAGAAGCGCATACTCAAACTCCTGGCTGGAATAACCGAATTCTGCCTGGCCTGAAATGATTCGCCCGACCACGCGCTGCCTCAGAATGGGCTGGGACGCGGAACAAACCATCCAGAGCGTAGACCACAAAAAGAGAGTTGTCCAATCCTTGAAGCAAGTGTGCGCAAGCAGCAGCCCCACTGCCGGACCTGGTCAGAATTCTCTGAAGGAGCCTCGGTCACGCGGCAAAGAGCGCGCGAACGTCTGCGAGATGTTGAGAGTTGCCAAGTGCGACAACCGCAGACGAAGGCACGATGGCGATGGCAACCAACTGTCCAGTGTGCCGAAGCGGCGGGATTGCGTTCTTCAAGAGGCCGATGCGATGAGGCTCCGTGTCGAAAACCGAGCTGAATACCGTGTCGAAGATCGTGCCACCCACTTCTTGGTCATGTGGACCGAAGATGCTTCGGGGCGGCGTCGCTTCGAGACGAAGGAGGAATTGGCCTTTGAGACGAGCACAATACGGCGTCAGTGTACTCGGGCGCTCGCCAGCCGTAGGTACCGTGCTCGCCCGACAAGGGCGATAGTTGGAGGCCCTCCGGTGATCACTTCGCGACAGCCTTCTCCAATTCGGCCACCAGCTTCTTGAAGTCCTCGCGGTTACGCAGCGGATCGAGGTCGGGGTCCTTCTTCATGTGCTCGACGTTTGCCTGGCCCTTGAAAAAACCAGCTCCTTGGGCCTTCGCCAGCAGTTCAACGGCACGGCCAGCGTGGCGCTCGGCCAGCTGGTCTCGGTCGGCCTGAGGAAGTGAAGTTCCCTTTCTGACCATCGCTGATGCCTTCGCGTACAGACATGCCACCTCATAAGGGGTGCTGTACGTCACACCATCTGCCTGGGCGCCGTCCTGGCCCTGTGTTGCAGCGCGGCCCTGGTTCCTAAGCTGAGTCAGAGTGATCGCGCGGGCTATGTTCAACTGGTACGAGTCTAGGCCGGAATCCAGTTCCAGTGTCCTGTCCCAATCGCCCAGCGCCTCGGCGTGGCATCCCAGGCGGGTCAAGGCTGTTGCCCGCCCCCAATGTGAGTTGCGTAAGAATTGGCGGGCCTTAACCAGGTGCTGCTCGCTGTGAAGGCCAGGTTCCAGCGTGGTGATCGACTTGGCGTACCAGTCGAGCGAGGCTTGCGCCTGACCGTTGTCGCGGAGCAGGTTGCCGAAGTTGGCGTAGCTGCCACTGAGGTTCATGGCATAGTCGGGCGCAGTGGGGAAGTCGGCCACCAGACGCTCTCGAATAGCGATGGCAGCACGGTAGGCCGCCTCCGCCTCCGCCACCTTACCCAGATTCTTTAGCACGCTGCCCAGGTTGTTGTGCATGCCCGCCAGCCGCTCGCGGTACTCGGGCATAGCGGGGAAATCGGCCGCCAGCCGCTCCTGGATGCCCAGGGCGGCGCGGTAGGCCGCCTCTGCCTCCGCCCGCTTGCCGAGCTTACTCAGCACGATGCCTAGGTTGTTCTGACTGCTAGCCAGTTCCAGGCGGTGCTGGGGGACAGCGGGGAAGTCGGCCACCAGCCGCTCCTTGATAGCCAGGGCAGCGCAGTGGGCCGCCTCCGCCTCCGCCAGCTTGCCCAGGTCTGCCAGCAGCACCCCCAAGTTGTTGTGGTGTCTGGCTAGGTAGACGCGGTAATCCGGTGCAGTGGGGAAGTCAGCGACCAACCGCTCTTGGATGTCGAGGGCCGCGCGGTATGCCGCCTCTGCCTCCCCCCCCTTGCCGAGCTTACTCAGCAGGTTGCCTAGGTTGTTCTGACTTCCTGCCAGATTTCGGCGGTGCAGCGGCACAGCCGGAAAGTCGGTCGCTAGACGCTCTCGAATAGCGATGGCAGCACGGTAAGACGCTTCGGCCTCCACAACTTTACCCAGGTCACTCAGCAGGAGGCCTAGGTTGTTGTGGCTGTTGGCCAGTTCTCGGCGGTACTCAGGCACGTCGGGGAAGTCGGCCACCAGCCGCTTCTGGATGCTCAGGGCGGCGCGGTTCGCCGACTCCGCCTCTGCCCACTTACCCAGGTTCCCCAGTTCAAGGGCCAGGCCGTTGTGACTTGTGGCCAGGTCCTTACGGTACTCAGGCACGTCGGGGAAGTCGGCCGCCAGTCGGGCGAAGATCGCCCCCATCTGCTCGTACGCTTCGACGGCCTGCTGCTTCTCCCCGATCTCCGCCCGCACATAGGCTAGCCGGTAGTAAGCCCGGCCCCGTTGCGCCTCCAGCTCGGCATCCACCTCCCGCTGACGCACAAACTCCTCGTAGAAGGGCACCATGCTCGCCAGCAAGTCCCGCCGCAGTTGGTGGAAGTCGGCCCGCTTCAGCCGCTCCTCCTCGGCCACGCGCGTGACGGTCTTGTCCACCGCTTGCCGGGCTAGGTTGAGATTGGCCTTGGCCCGACCCTGCTGCTGGGTCGCCTCCCGCCAGGCCTCCTCGGTCTTCTTCTGCTGCCGGCTGATCAAGTAAGTGCTCACCCCAAGCGCCACCATCGTCGTCATCAACAGTGCGACCGCGGCTGCAACCCACGCCCGATGCCGCCGCCCCCAGCGTCGCAATCGATGCTCAAGCGGCTCCCGATAGGCGCTGACCGGCTCATCGGCCAGCCAGTGCTCCACCTCGGCCGCCAAGGCCAATGCCGTTGGGTAACGCTCTTCCGGCTTCAGAGCCATCGCCTTCAGACAGATCGCTTCCAGGGCAGCAACAGGCAGCTGCCGGTTCAGCTCCCGTGGCCGCGGGAACTCACCCCGCTGCACCTGCTGGAGGATCGTCCCTAGATCAGTACCTTGGAATGGTGCCTGACCCGTGAGCAGGCAATAGAGTGTCGCCCCCAGGCTGTAGACATCCGTGCCCACACCCAATTCCTCCAGCCGACCCGCCGCCTGCTCCGGACTCATGTATTGGGGCGTGCCGATGGCCGTCCCCAGCTGCGTGGGCGCCGAGCCACTCACCGACGCCGGCCGCAACGGACGCTCATCGGGGTCGGCGGAGTCCTCGGGCCGGTCCAGCGGCTTGGCCAAGCCCCAGTCCACGACCAACGTCTGGCCATACTTGCCCAGCATGATGTTGTCCGGCTTCAAATCCCGGTGCAGCACTCCCCGGCTGTGGGCATAAGCGACCGCCTCACAGACATCGACAAACCGGCCCAGCAGTTTGCGAAATTGCAGGGAGCGCTCCCCCGGATCGCGGCCCGCGCCCTCGGCCTGGTGAAACTGCCGGATGGCGCCTTGCAGACTGTCGCCTTTGATGAAGCGCATGGCATAAAAGGGCCGGCCATCGGCCGAGTGGCCCAGGCCGTAGACAGGTACGATGCCGGGATGCTCCAGCCCGCCGGTGATCTCCGCTTCGAGCACAAAGCGGTTGCGGCTGTGTGGATGGTCAGCGTGCTGGTCCTGGATTTCCTTGAGGGCCACCACGCGATGGAGTTCCTCATCTAGGGCGACCGAGACCTGCCCCAAACCGCCCTTGGCATGCGGCCGAAGGATGCGGAAACGCAGCCCGGACGAAGTCGGCGTGCCCACCGAGGGTGGCTTGGTAGCGTAGGGGTCGGCCTCCATCGGGCGGGCCGCAGAGACGTGGACCAGGCTGGCTTGCACGTCAGGGTCGGCCAGCAGCTGGAGTTCCTCGCGCACTGAGCCGATGGAACTGACCGAGGCCAGGCTTTTCTCCGGATCATTACCGTGCATCTCCAGGTGCTTGCTCACCAACGCTTCCAGCAAGGCGTGTGCGTCCTCACGGAGGGCACCCTGTTCCAAGATAATCTGCCCGAGCGGCTTGGCTTTTTCCAGCACCCAGGCGTTCATCGCCTTGATCAGGGCGTCGCGGCTGATGAAGTCCATCTGCATCGCCAGGATGCCGAAGAGTAGATTGCGATCGGCGGCGGGTTGGGACATGGCGCTGTCCTCGGCTGTACGTCATTCCAAGCGTTCGGCAACGGCACCAGGAATCGGCGGTGCGTAGACATGGATTCAGAATGTAGCAGAGAGCGCGAGGGGAGGCGAACGAAATGCCGACAGTGCTGGAACACTCGAAGGCAATCCACACCAGCTTCCATTGACTTTCCTGCTTCGGCGAAATAGTGTACTTACGTACACATAACGAACGAGCGTTTCCCAGCGGCGCTTCCTTGGAGCTAACCAGCATGGAACCGACGAATACCGCTGCCCGACGTGACGAGTTGCAAGAAGCAGACGATGCCGCGCCCCCGCCAAGTTGTCCTTGCTGCGGCGGCATCGTGGTCCAACTGCGCGGCATCTTACGCTGCTCACGGTGCTACTTTGCGATCTGCGAGGGGTGTGAGGCAGGAGAGGGGTAATGGTGGGAAATGCGGGCAAGTGACGAGTGCTTTCTGCTTGTGACTCTGGCGGAGCCGAGCGCTCACGTCACCAAGCGGTGAAGTGGATTGGTGTTGATATCGCTAGGAAGCGGACCGGCTTGAAGTAATCACTGGCGCATCAAAGCGCCGCCGCAGCCAATGAAGGCTAATGGTAACCAGAGATGCGCTTCGCTCCGCCAGAGCCAGAGTTGACGATGCCCTTGGTCCTCAGCTTTGTCTTGACGCCTGTGCCCAAGTGGCTTGCCTCAGGCCTATTCGTTGGCCTTGAGCCAGCCAATAAGAATGCGCGGATCAATTCTAGGAGTTAGAATGGAGTTTATCGTTAAGTAAGCAACAAATCCGCCTCGATGGTAAATACGAGGTGGATTCGACGCCACTGAGTTGAACGGAGAATGGAGCGATACATCGCTGCCATAGCGGCCAACCTGGTTGAAGATGGACTTTGAGCTGAATGGGTTTCCGTAGTTGCCGAATTCGTATGTAATGGAGTCGGAGTCAAATGAGTTATTGGTGATCTTTCCCAAGAACTGACCGTCATCCGCCACTAGACTAGCCCCTTCCAGATTCACCAGATAGAGATCAAAGTCATTGCTCCTTCCCAGGTATTTTCCGGCAGCCTTGTGCCTGGTGCCTGCGCCGACAAGAAGGTACTGGTAATCTCTCCCGGGAGGCCCATTCTCCAAGACCACGAGGTTATCGAGACGGCCCCAGAATCTCGAATTGTAGTGGTCCGATGTCCGAATCTCCCACATTGAGTGGTCGTCCAGGACGATAATACTCCCGTCGTCTGTCTTCCCCTTTAGCCACCGTTTCCCCCCAATTCCAGCGTAAGAATCTCCCTCTACAGGCAAGAGTGAGAAGGCGAGGGTGGGGTTCTCACGGCGGTTTGCGGATTGGGCAATAGAAACACGTTGAGGCAGATTCGGAAGGGCAGCATGCGCTACTGGTTCATTTGACGAGGCCTGTCCTGTCCCTTGCATCATCCCCTGTGCAGCCTGTCGGGAGAAAACCTCGCTCGCGGCGCTCCCCGGCGCACTAAGCATCCCCGTTGCAAGCACCTGCGCGATGGCACCAAGCAAGCTCGCTCCAATTGCTATTAAAAGTATCTGTTTTTGCCAGCTCACGAACCACCTCCACTTGCTCAGTGTGATCGGTCTTGCTTTTGATCTGTCCAAGCAAGTGTAGGTTGCAAACGAGCGAGATTGTCGCAACCGCCGCTACGGATGGTGGTACTTGTTTGGGTCGAGGCAGGTGTCGTAGACGGCACGGTCGATCTCGATGGCGTCTGTGCCGCGGATTGCCTTGGCATTTGCCGTCTGGTCGCTGTAAGGGAAGGCGCAGTAAAGCTCGACAAACCGACGCTGATCCTGAGCGATGGCCTTGACCTCCGAAACCGCTTCTGACAAGTCTTGGTCCTGGCTGAAGATGATGCCGACATCGAATTCATTTCGGTAGGTCAGCCGAATCATGTCAAGCGCAATGCGAACATCGATGCCCTTCTCTTCCCCAACCTGTACCCAGAACTCACCGGGAACAACCCTGCCTGTTGGCAGGTGCAGCTGCGTCCCTTGTGGCAGTGGAAAGCCATCCGCGAGGATGATGCGCTCCGTTCCCCTTGCAAATGAGATTGGTTTGCTCCGGTAGTGTGTGTCGCGTGTAAAGAAGTAGACTCTAGTGGCCCTCGCCATAAGTTATGCAACAAATTCAGGGGCATGGTTGGCGAACCATTGCCGCATCTGCTGGTTGGTCCACGTCCACTCAAACGGATGGGCGTAGCGGCGGTTGTACTC
>JBGQLF010000462.1:0-7570 GCA_041499985.1 Gemmataceae bacterium | reverse complement strand
GGATTGGCAAACCCTTTCTTCAGCGCCACAAACGTCGCCGTGTGATGGGCCCGGACTGTAGGTCCGAGCGGCTGGCCCGTGTCGCAATCCAAACCGGTCGGGATGTCAACCGCGAGCACACGGGCCGGCGCGGCGTTGATCGCAGCGACGACCTCATCGAAGGGTGGCCGTAGCGCCCCGCTCAGCCCGGTGCCGAACAGGGCATCGACGATCCAGGCCGCACCAGTCAACTCACGACGAATCGTATCCACAGCAAGGGATTTCTCAGCATGAACGTGGATCGGCAGTCCGATGCGTGCGAGGATCTGGTAGTTGACAGCGGCGTCGCCCGCCAGTTCTGCCGGCCGGCAGAAAAGCAGGATCCGTACCGGCACGCTGTGATTGTCGAGATGGCGGGCGATGACGAAGCCATCGCCGCCGTTATTGCCCTTGCCGCAGCAGATGTCCACCCGGCCCTGGATCCCCAAGGCTACCAGCAACTCGGCGGTCCCGCGACCGGCGTTCTCCATCAGGACCACGCCCGGTACGCCAAAGTCCTCAATAGCCCGGCGGTCCAGCTCACGCACCTGATCGCGGCTGAGAAACATGGATCGGCCCCCTTCGTGCGCGCATCATCGGCTAATGCGCAACCCGGGTCCCTTCAGGAGAGCCTCGACTTCCTCGCGCGTGATCCAGGCGAAGTCGCCCGGAATCGAGTGCTTCAAGGCACTGGCCGCCACGCCATAATCCAGGCCCTTCTGCACATCGCCCTCCAGCAGTCCGTGAATCAGCCCCGCTGCGAACGAATCGCCAGCACCCAGGCGATCCGCAATCTCCACTTCAAAAGTTCGTGTGCGCAACACCGTCCCGTGCTGGTAGGCGATGGCGGTCCAGGAGTTTTTCCACACCAACGGGTTTTCCCGCAACGTGATGGCCACGACCTGGACCGGAAACCGCCGCGCAACCAGACCCGCCACTTCTTCGTAATCCTTGCCCTGGATGCGGAAGACGCGCTCGATATCCTCCTCGGTGGTGATGAGCACATCGCAGTATTGCATGAACTCAGTCATCCAGCGGCCCGCGTCGGCCTGGCTCCACAGCTTGGCCCGGTAGTTCAAGTCCATGCTGATCTGCACCTGGGCTGCCCGGGCCGCCTGCAACGCTTCGCGCGTGGTCTCGGCGGCGGTGGGGCTCAAGGCTGGGGTGATGCCGGTGACGTGAAACCACTTCGCACCTGCGAACACCGCCGACCAGTTGATCATGCCGGGGCGGATATTGGCGATGGCGGCGCCTTTGCGGTCGTAGAGAACGCTGCTGGCGCGCGGAGCCGCACCGAATTCCAGATAATAAACTCCGACGCGGTCGTCATCGGTCCAGAGGACGTGGTCGGTGAGAACGCCCGCCTCGCGCGCGTGGTTGGCAATGAGCCGGCCCAGCGGGTTGCGCGTCAGCCGTGACACCCATGCAGTGGTGCGCCCCAGCCGAGCCAGAGCGACGGCCGTGTTCAGCTCGGCCCCACCCACCTGGAGATCCAGGCTGCGGGCTTGTTCGAGACGGCGAAAGTTTGGCGGACTCAGCCGGACCATGGCTTCGCCGAACGTGATCACTTCAGGCATAGCAGTAGCGTCCAGGGGCCGCGCTCCAGAGGCCAGGCGCCGGCCCCGGCCTCAGGGGTTACGGCTAGGCTTGCGTACTTGTTGGACCAGCGCGACATATTGTCGGGCCAGCTCACGGATGCGGTCGAAGTCGCGCTCGGCGACGGCCTTGGGCTCGACCAGCTGGCCGCCGACGCCCAGGCAGCAGGCGCCGGCTTGGAGGAAAGCAGCCGCCGTGCTCAGATCGACGCCGCCCGTCGGCATCAGGCGAATCTGGGGCAGGGGCCCACGGAGTGCTTTGAAGAAAGCGGGGCCGACTACATCAGCGGGGAAAACCTTGACGATATCGGCGCCGGCTTCCCAGGCGGTGAGAATCTCGGTCGGCGTGAAAGCGCCCGGCATCACCAGCTTGTCATAACGCTGGCACAGGCGGATGACCTCGCGGTTCAGCGTCGGAGCAACCACGTACTCCGCTCCGGCCAGCAGGGCTGCGCGCGCCGTCTCCGGATCGAGAATCGTGCCGGCCCCCAGGAGCAACCGCTCGCCCAACGCCTGGCGGACCTGGCGGACGACGTCCAGGGCATTGGGCACCGTCATGGTGATTTCCACCACGGTGACGCCGCCGTCGGCAAGGGCTCGGGCCACCTCAACCAGTTGCTGACTATCCGGGGAGCGGACGACGGCGACGATGCCGCAATCGAGCACGTGGCGCAGCTGCGATTCCTTGCTCATGAATTAGCAGTCATCTCTCAGCATTCAGTGGTCAGCAATCCGTCAACGCCCTTGACGTATTATGGTCCTGCCAGGGATGACTGGACAGGGTGCGCGTTCGGACTCTGGGCCGGGAAGGTTGGCGAACCTCTGGCTGACTGCTGATCCCGAAGGGTTGACCGCTTCTTCAGGCTTTCTTCTCGATCAGCGACTGCGACTTGACGATGGTGTGTTCACCGGGAAAAGTGTGAAAGGCGGAGATGAACAGGCAGCCGGCCCGCGCTTCGACGGTGATGAAGCCCAGGGGGGCCAGCGCCAGTCGATGATGCGGCTGGAAATTGTGCAACAGGCCCCGCTTGCCGCCGTCACAGAGGATCTCCTCGTGCACATGCATGAAGATCTCCGGGGGCAGGACTTCGACCTGGAAGCTCATCTGATAGTGGATGCCATGGGCACAGGCCACGCTGTGACTGTGTTCGCCGCGGAGGCGATAGCTGAGCAACCGGCGCTTCTCCGGGAGGGGTTCGTCGGTAGCGGCCGCAACCTCGGTCAGGTACACATCGCGGTTCTCCCAGGAAATGACGTGGCCGGTGCGGGTGATCCGAACCGTCATCTCGTAATCCTCGCGCTGAATCTTCCGCATGGCGAGGATGTCGAACAGTTCCGGGTGCAGGGGCCTGCCATAAAGTTGGAAGACCAAATCCGACACCCGCGGTCGTAGGATGTAAACGCCCATGGCTGCTCGACCCGGCCTCTTCCCTGGGAAAGGATCGCCTCAATCCTGCGCCGATTATAGGCAGGCTGCGCGACGGCCACAATGCTTTTTCCGGGCCAGAATGAGCGCACGAAACCAGGCTGTCCGACGGGCGACTGCTCTTGACTTCGGCCTTCTCCGAGAAATAGGCGCGCGCCGGAAAGATCTTCCTCCCCAAGACGGCGGGGAATGTCGTCCGGCTCATCGCCGCGGGCGCAAACGGGGGAGTCCTCTGCGACTCTCTCCGTGATCTCAAGCTGCGCGCGGCCCGATCGTGAGTGACGTCGAGGGGAAGAAAGTCAGAAGGCAGAACGCGCTGGCGCAACGAAGAAGGGGAGAACCGGTATGGTTCTCCCCTAACCCCAAAGCGCCTGCGAAACAAGCAGATTCACCGTGTCGCCAGCGACAGTTGTCGGCTCCAGGCATCAACTGCCGCGGCGCGCCGGGTTACTTCTGGGCAACGCTGGCCGCGGGGAACTGCAATTCGATGCGGCTCTCTTCGCCGGCGCGCACGGTCACCATCTGACTGGTGGTCAGCGTCCGGCCTTCACGCTGGATCTCCGCCTTGAGCATGTAGGTGAAGTCCTTGCCCTGTTGCAGGGTCGGCGTGGCAAAGAGACGCGTGGACGAGGTTGACGTGGTGACGAAATCGTCGATCGTCAGCTTGGCCTCGGCCGGCAAGCTCACCATGATGGTGGCCGGAGCCGGACGGGCGGCTTCTTCCGTGGCTTTCTTCGGCGCCTCGATCTTCTCGGGCGCGGGCATCTTCTTCATCTCCCCAGCGGGAGCGGGGGCCATGCCGCCACCCATGCAGCCGCCGCCGGTGCAGCCACTACCCCAGCAGCCGCCGCCGTAGCAAGCGCTACCGCCGTGGCAAGCACTACCCCAGCAGCCGCCGCCGTAGCAAGCGCTACCGCCGTGGCAGCTGTGGTGCTTGCTGAACCACCCACCACCGTGGCAACCGTGGCCACCACCATGGCAGGAGTGACCACGAGACATCCACCCACCGTGACAGCCATGGCCGCCACCGCAGGTATATCCGGTGCAGCCGTAACCACCCATGCACCCATGGTTATGGGCGGCGGGAGCCGTGGCGCTGCTGCTGAGCGCCATCATAAGAACTACGCTGTACATTACTTACACCTCCTGCAAACCGAAAGTGAGCCAACCCACGCGTTATCGAACAAGCTCATCGCCCAGAGCCGTCTCCGCAGACTCACCATCCATCTGGTCCCGCCCTGAGAGCGGCGAGACTGCTCAACCATTCCAGTTGGCAACGCACAGCAATCGCGCATTCCGTTGCCCAGAAAACCGAACCCAGATTACCCATTCTCCGGAGAATCCCTGGAGAGAGTGGTCCGGCTCGACCGATCCCTGGTCAAACGGACTGATTGAGAGGGATAGTAAAGATAGGGAAAAGAAAGGTCAATAGTAATCTAGGGGGTATGAATGAAATCAGCGGAGTCTCTTGTTCACGGCTCCGGTTGTAGCGCTTGCAACGCGCGGGCGTCATTTTGAGCCGCTTTTTGCGATACCTTTCCGGGCCTGGCGGCGGGAGGTGCGGGGCCGCTGCCGGACCGGAGCATGGAGCGCAGCTGGAGCCAAAACCGCCACACGAGTCGATCGCCCTTTGGAAGTTATTTGCCCTGTCGAAAGCCTGGCGAGCTGAGAGCGTCAGCTCTCGGCGGAAGCGGCCTCGCGAGCAGACGCTCCCGTCTCACCGAAGAATTGAGAGCGCCCCGCGACTGTTGACTTGGGGAACCAGATGCAGATGCTACGACCTGTGCATCGCCGCGATCCGTACAGCGCGCAAGGCACGGCTCAGGCGGCGTTCTTCCTTCCGCAGGTCTGCTGCGCCCCAGGCGCCGGACTTTTTTTGGTATTCCTCGTAGCTTACCGCGGCGGATCGGTTATTGTTAAGCGGAAGCGCGAAATGCTCGTTTGTGGCTCGGACAACCTCGACATCCTGAGATTGCCCCTCCCGTCTCGACGCGCTTGTCTTCCATTTTTGGAGTAGCCGCGATGGCCAGCGACCGTGTGGTTTCTGCCGATGCAGAAGAGGGCCCCTTCACCAACCCTTGGCCCGCGCTGTCTGCGGGATTGACGGCGGCGGCCCTCGCCATGTTGTGGTATTGGATACTCGGACCTCGGGTCACCCCAATACGTCTGGTCCTGCTGAGCGTGGGCTTGCTGGCCGGGGGAGTTGCCATCGCCATCCGTCCGTCCTCGGTGTGGGTTGTGGCCCTGGCTGGAGTCGTGGCGCTAATGGCGTGGGCGGGCATGAGCCCACAGTGGGATACGGCTTGCATGCTTGTCAGCCTGTTGGCGTTGGTGGCCTTCGCGTCGGCCTTCTTGCTGCTCCTGCCGCAGCTGGTGCGCCGCACGGTGGTCACTCTCCTGGTTGTGCTCCACTTTAGCGGCATCCTCTGTGCCGTGACTTCCGTGCCACCGCAGCCCTGGCTGACCACGTACATTTGGACCTATGTGTATAGGCCCTATCTTGAGTTCATGTACCTTAATAATGCCTACCATTTCTATTCCCCGGACCCGGGGCCGGCCAATTTGCTCTGGTTTCGCATCCACTACGCCGATAACAGCGCCCGTTGGGTGAAGCTGCCCAACCGCGATGATTTTCCCTTGGCGGTCAATTATCAGCGCCGGCTCTCGCTGGCGGAGAGCACCAACCAGCTGCTGCCCAACCCGGCGAACTTCGAACTGCGGCTGCGCTATCGGCTCGAAGCCGGCAACCAACGCGACATCAAAATGCATCCGGAGCTACCCCCGGCGTTTCAGTTGCGCGAGCCCAACTCCTACTCCCAGCGGATGGTGCAAACCTACGCCCGGCACGTGGCTCACGCCTATCCACACCTGGAAAGTCCCGAGACTCCCGTCGTCGGCGTCAAGGTGTATCGCGTCGTGCATAGCATCCCCGGGGCCCGGGACTTCGCCAATGGTTTGGAACCCCTCGACGAGACGTTGTACCTGCCTTACTACCAGGGGGAGTTCGACAGCGAGGGCAATCTCAAAGAGCCGACTGATCCTTTCCTCTACTGGCTCATCCCGATTTTGAAGGAGGAGAAGCCCAGCGCCTTCCGTGCCGGCGTCGGCGCGCCGCGCAAGCCGGATCCGCGCAATTACGTGGTCAAGGACTACGTCAAGATTCACGCCGGCGATCGGGAGTAAAGGAACAAGCACTCGGACGGACCGGCGCGCGGGCGTTCGCACTCGGTGAAGCCAAGACTCCGCGCCGCTGAGCGGTTCGAGCTATTCGGGGAGAGATATCGGATGAAACGCATGCCAACTGTCGCCGCGGAGTCCACCGGGCCGATCGCCCGTGCCTTCGAAAGCTGGAACCGATTCTGGTTCCGCCCTACCGATCCGACGACGCTCGGTTTGATCCGGATCTGCTGCGGGTTGATCGTCCTGTACGTGCATCTGGCCTACACGTTTGACTTGCAGGCGCTGCTCGGCGAACATGCCTGGCTCGATTTGCAGACGATCAACAAGATCCGCACGCAAGGTCCAGTCCTGGCGCCGCCCGCCGGCTGGGAGGAGATGCCGAACCTGCCGCCGCCCCCTGAGGAACAGCGGAGCTACGTGGAGAACTACGTGCGGGAATTCGGTGTCGACCCGCGTTTGGCCGCCTTCCAGGGGCACCCGATTTGGTCGATCTGGTTCCACGTGACGGATCCGACCTGGATGGCGCTCACCCACGGCGTCGTCCTGGTGATCATGCTCTTTTTCACGCTCGGCTTCGGTACGCGCGTGACCTCGGTCCTGACCTGGTTGGCCACGCTGAGCTACATCCAGCGGGGACAGACCACGCTTTTCGGCATGGACACGATCATGAACTTCGTGCTCCTCTATTTGATGATCGGCCCGAGCGGCGCGGCGCTGTCGGTCGATCGCCTGATTTGCCGCTACTGGGCCACGCGCCGAGCCCTGGGTAGACGCCAGCCGCCGCCGGAGTTTTCCCGGCCGACACCGCGGATCTCGGCCAACTTTGCCCTGCGCCTGCTTCAGATCCACATTTGCTTCGTGTACCTGGCCTCGGGGCTGTCCAAGCTTCAGGGCAGCACGTGGTGGCAGGGTACCGCCGTCTGGGGTACGGCGGCGAACTACGAATTCTCGCCGCTGACGTTGCAAGTGTACTCCGACCTCTTGCGCTACCTGGCTGAACACCGGTGGCTCTGGGAATCGGTCATGACCGGCGGCTCGGTCTTCACGCTCGTCTTCGAGATCAGCTTCACGTATCTGATCTGGACCCGGCGCTGGCGCGGACTGGTGATCATTGCGGCCGTGCTGCTGCACATGGGGATCGCCCTTTTCATGGGCCTGGTGACATTTAGCCTGATTATGCTGACGGCGGTGCTCGCGTTTGTGCCCGCCGAGATGGTGCAGCAATTGGTGTGGAAGCTGGAGCGGGGCATCACCCACTTCCGCCGGGGACAGGAAGCAGGCTCCCGTGATGGAAGCACCCAGCGCGGTCCGGTCGCACAATCTGCGTGAGGAGTAGGGATCAGGGATCAGG
>JBGQLF010000461.1:0-7573 GCA_041499985.1 Gemmataceae bacterium | reverse complement strand
CCTTGGCCGCGACGCCGACGATCATCAGACTGATGAAGCCGACGGTAATCGCGTGGCGAATCGCCCCGTAATAGGCGTGCGAGAAGCCGATCTGGGCCGCAGCGCTGTCGGGGGCGGCGAGGGGCAGCAGGCCAAACTGGTAAACCGGCACCAGGACGAGCATCGCCAGGGAGACGAACAGCCACACGTAAGCCGTCCGCAGGAACTTCAAGCTCCGGTCCGGCTCCTCCGCGGGGGAGAAAAGGTGCCAGTTGCCGACCAGCAAGCCTACCATTCCGGTTAGCAGGAGGACGGAAGCGTACCAGAGAACGGCCCACGCAGGGCTGGAGGCACGCATGAGCACCAGGCCGGCGACTTCCCCAAGAATCGCCGCGTTCAGGCCGACGAGTGCCACGACACTGAGGCGACGATTGGGAGCCGGGAAGCCATAAAAGTGGTGAAAGAGCCGCTGGCTCACTCCCAGGATCATCAGCAGGGCGAAGCCGTGGATCTGGGTTTCGCGCAGAGCGCCCTGCCAGGTGGCCACGAGGGCGAGCAAGGATTCTGGTTCCGTCACCGATAGCGTGGCAGCCAGGTAAACGGTCTCGTAGATGGCCTGGATCACGAACCACGCCAGCGCGCTGAGAATGTAATAGTCATAGAATTCGAGCGGTTTTCCCGAGCGCCGCAGTGTCTGCCCGATCACCCAGACGAAGAGGCCGATGGCCAGGACTTCGACGATCGAGGCGGCGATGGCAGTTTCGGCCATGCCCACAAGCGTTTGCGCCAAGGGTTCACCAACCGAACGGCCCACGATTCCAGCGAGCATCAGCCACAAGCTGGCATAGGCCAGGCGGGGGTACGCCAGCGACGCATGCTTGAAGCGGGGGAAGGCCTGGTAAGCAAAGCCCATCACGAAAAGGCCGACCCAGCCGAAGATCTGAGCATGGCCGTGGGCGTTGACTTCGTGCAGTCCCACCGCGGCGAATGAGCCGCGGAACCCGATCCGCAAAAGCAGGTAGGCGCCCCAGACGGCGCCCAGGGTCAGCACCACCGCGATGCCGGCCTTGAAGAACGGACGGTAGATGGCATCCGCCAGTTGCACGGGTGCGTCGGGGGCCTCGACGGGCGCCCGCGCGGGCTGCGCGAGAGCGTTACGAATCTCTTGCAGGAGTGCGGCGAGCGGGACGTCGTGCGCCTTCGCAAAAAAGCCGAGCGATTCGACCGGCCCCTCGGGACCACCGCAGCCGCGGAGGCCGTATCGGTCCAGAACCGGGCGAACCTGGGGCGCCGCCCGCAGCAGCTCGGGAATCATGACTTTTTCATCAACCCACACGGTGGAGGCGTTCATGGCAATTCCCTCGGCCTGAAACGGCTAATCGCATCCGATTATCCGAAAAGACACCAAGCAAAAACTATGCCGGCTCCCACGCCAGTTCGCCTTTGGCCACCAGGTCCGCGATCGTCGTTTGTTGGAGCAAGCGCAGGTAAGCATTGCGCACGTTTTTCCAGCGGTCGTGGATAGCGCAGGGGACTTCGTCCGAACATTGTGGATGGCCCAGAATGCAGCCGGACCACCGGCTCACCTGTTCGATCGGCTCCACCACATCCAGGAGTGAGATGGCGCGGGGCGCGCGGGTCAGCTGGAAGCCGCCGCCGAGGCCCTTCTGCGATTGGACAAGCCCTTCGCGTGCCAGCGATTGCAGGAGCTTGCCCAGGTAGTTCGGCGGCGCGCCGATCTCCTTGGCAATACTGGTCGCGCCGGCGTACGTGCCCTCCGGCAACCGGGCCAGCGCCACCATGGCGCGAACAGCGTGCAAACCTGTCTTCGTAATCACGAGGCGCCTCTATAAATGATAATCGCATGTCCTTGTCCTATTTGTACGCCGACTTGGCAAGTGCGTCAAGGTCATTCAAGACTTCTTGGCGGAGTAGGTGGGGCCGATCCGCCGTGGCGCGATAAGAATGGTCCTCGTTCCGACAAGATCCCCAGGATGGATCTTTTGGTACCGAAGCACTCACGCCTGCACCGCGCACCCGGCGCACCCGGCCTGTTCCTCCGGCCGCTCAATCAGGGTGGCCTGGAGAGGCATTCGCGGGACCTCCACGCCGAAGCGGTTGCGCTCCAGAGGCAGCAGCGCGGCCAGCACCTTTCCCAGGGCCGCGTAGAAACCGCCGCCGGCTTTCCGCCGTAGACCGGTCGTGAACGACGGCACCCACCAGGCGAGATGGTCCCGGAAGAAGCTGCGCTGGGCTTCGTCGCAGACACTGGCATGCTCGTCGGCGTCGGGGCAAGGGCCGGCCATTGCCAACGCCTGCCGTTTCTTGAGGAACAAGAAGGCCACGAACTCCAGCTCCAGCGCGAGATGGTCCGGACGCTCCGGTGTGGCCTGTGCAATCTCGAGTCCAAACGCACGATAAAAACCGGCAATGTCGGCCAACTCTTGCGACCGAAAAAAAGTCTCTGCGCTCGGATGGTACTCGGTCTCGTAGGGAGGACATTCCCGCGCCAGCACCAGCCCGAAGACGCGGTCGTACTCGGCACCCAACTCGGCAACGGGCTGGAGCAGCTCGTGGAGGAGAGGCTCCAGCGTCAGTTCGTCGGCAGGCAATTCGCCGAAGCCCAGGACGACGGCTGGCGCGCTCGCCTCCGCGCGGAGCAAGTCGGTCGCCTCGCGAGCCAGGCGTTGGTCCTCGGGGTCCCGCACCAGGTCAAAGCGTTCCCTCAGCGGATCGCTCAGGGCGGCGGCCAGGAAACGATAGAGACACTCCCGTGCCAGATCGACCGCCCCGGTCTCGGACAAGAGTTCCGTGCTGGACATCGCCCTTCCCTCCCCTTGATCAGATGGAGTTGACATGCTGTTCCTTGGGTCGTTCGAACGTCGGCTCCTCAATGGTGATGCGCACGACTTCCTCGCCGAGCTTG
The DNA here is from genome assembly GCA_041499985.1 of Gemmataceae bacterium. GTDB lineage: Bacteria > Planctomycetota > Planctomycetia > Gemmatales > Gemmataceae > JBGQLF01. The sequence goes on along the minus strand of JBGQLF010000461.1, from coordinate 4,668 downwards.
TTGTAACCGAGCACCGTGTCATTGAAGATTTCCTGCACCCGCTGTTTACCGGACGGCAACGTGACCGGGATTTCCGCGATCTTCGGGCCTTCCTGGATCTCGAAGCGGAAGAGGATCTGCCGTTGGGCGCGGAAGAGCTGGAGGACCGCCAACAGCTGGCGATCGGGGCACGCGTACTGTTCAAGGGCGTGGTCCACACCCGGGCCAAACATCTGCACCAGGTAATCGCGCGGCGCCCAGCGCGGCGGGATGTAGTACCCGTTGGGCTCCGTGCCGAACTGCGGATACAGCGGCAGCGCCACCTTGCGCTCGCGGATCAGGAAGTAGAGCGGATTGGCCGGGTCGTGGGCCCAGAGGCCATCGGGTTCCACGCGCACCAGGCCTTGCAGGCGGATCTTGCCGACACAAGCGGACATGCAGCGGGCTTCCAGAGGCGCCCCCTTGGGGCTGAGCAGCTCGTCTTTACCTTCGATGCGTGGAAAACAGCCGACACATTTTTCACTGGTCCGCGTGGTGCCGCGGTACATGACCTTCTTGTATGGACAGCCTTCGACGCACTTGCGGTAGCCCTGGCAGCGCTCCTGGTCGATCAGGACGATGCCGTCTTCGGGCCGCTTGTAAATGGCCTGCCGCGGACACGAACCCAGGCAACCGGGATAGGTGCAGTGGTTGCAGATGCGGGCCAGGTGGAAAAACCACACGCGGTGCTCGGGCAACTGGGTTGAGCCACCGAACTGACCCGCACGCCACTGGCCACCCGTGGCGGTATCCTCGTGGATATTGGGGTGCCGCCATTCGGCGTCGGTGGGCAAGTACCCCAGGGCTGCCTGGGGCCCTTCGGGACCGACATGCTTCTCGGCCGCTTCGAAGATGGTCTTGCCTTCGAAGGTACCGTACGGTTTGCGGTCGCCGTCGGCCTTGGCAGCATTCCAGACCTGGCCGCCGGGATTCTCGGCCTCGAGCATGGCCAGCAGCTTGGCATCCCAGTTCTGAGGATAGCCGCCGTAGGGCTTCGATTCGACGTTGTTCCACCACATGTACTCCTGGCCCTTGGAAAAGGTCCAGGTGCTCTTGCACGCCATCGTGCAGGTCTGGCAACCGATGCAGCGGTTGGTATTAAAGACAAACGCGAACTGCCACTGAGGATGTTTCTCCTCATGGGGGTAGCTCATGGGACGACCGAGCTGCCAGTTGTAGACCTTCGGCATGGCTATTCCCTTTCGGTATCTTGTGCCCGGGAGGCCGGGAGGCCAAGCTGGATCAGCTCGGGTTCCGCCGCAGGCTCGGGTTCCTCGCGCACGCTCGTCTGGAAATGAAAGACCCCGGTTTGCCGCAGGAGCTCTGCAATCCGCTCTCGGATCCCGGACTCACCGTACAGGCTGCGCAGATCGTGCAAGACGGGATAGAACGGATCGCGGAACAGGCCAAGGATTTGCTCGGCATCCCAACCCAGCCAGGCAAATTCCTGCACGACGCACCGGAGCATCACCTCCGGATCGCCCGGGACCGGGGTCGCTTGCAGGGTCATCGGGTCGTCCGGCTCCACCGAGCGGGTGGCGGGGTGGACCTTGGGAACCCAGTTCGCAGTATCATTCATGAGAGTTCCTCTTCGCAGATACTTTGTTGGCGGTTCCAGCCTTTTTTCCACGCCGCATGGCTGAGGAAAAGCAGTCCAGGCAGGGCAAGAGCACTGAAAGCCCAACCTCCCGGCAGCCCGCCGGTGTAGAGCCAATGAACGACATGGAACAGCAGCAAGCCGCCGACGTTCATGGCTCCGCCGATAACTTCCCAGCGCCAAGCGACCACGAGGCCAAGCATCGCGGACCAAAACAACACCATCAAAATGGACTCCCGCATCGTCAGGCGCATCGGATTGAACCCCTCACCGACGTAGATAAGCAGAACCATGCCGACGGCCGCGACGCTCAACAGGCGGGCGGCCCACCCCAGGGTCAGCAAGAGACGATCGGCTACGGTCCAATGAAGTTTCATAGCGTTTACCCCTGACCGTTGGTGCGGTACTCAGGCCGTCCCGGCAATCTTGACGTACCCGCCGGACAGATACAGGAGGTTCTGCGGCGTCTGCTTGCCGGGGCCGTAGCCGCGTGTGGCCGCCTCCCAGATCCCCTTGCCGCCGATGCCGCCATCTTCCGCCTTGGTGATGCGGATCAGGGTCTCTTTCGGCACGGTGTTGATCGCGTGGTTATCCACATCGGCGCCGAAGACAAAACCCATGGCCCCGGTCTTCTTGTGGAAGAGCGTGTCGGTCTGGTGCATGGGCGGCATCCAGCCGCGCGTGATGCTCTGATGCGAGCCGTAACGGTAGCTGGCCTGATAGCCGGTATCTGCGGCCAGAGCCCGCCCGTCAGGGCGTGTCTCGTGGGCGCGGACGCTGCGCTCCGTGGCGATCCAGCCGGTATGCTTCATGATCGTGAAGTTATACGGCAGCCCCGGGTTGAACTTCACCCGTACCATACAGCGAAACGCTTTGTGCCGCGGATTGGCCGCATCGTTGGCCCAACCGATGTAGGGTCGATCGAGTGGGTTGGCATCGACGTACACATAGTCCCCTTCGTGCAGCCCCAGGTCTGTGGCCGCTTGCGGATTCATCTGAATCTGGCGGTCGGCCACTCCTGGGGCCCGTTTGTCGGCGCGGTACGGATCGCCGAAGTTATCGCTCCAAATCCAGTGCCAATCGACCGTGGACCAGGAGGAGTGCGTCGAGTGCCGGCTCTTGGGGGTCGAGCAGTAGAAGTGAAAGCCTTGTTTCCAGAGTGGATTGGCTGTGTCTTTCACCGCACTCCACGGCATTTTCACGTTGCGGATCTGGCGGAGATCCGGGTCGATCGTGTCGAGCGGGATGCCATAGTCCTGGGGCCGCACATACGGGCTGGAGGACACAATCACATTTGGCAAGTAAGGCGTGGCCTCCACCGCTTCCCGGTGCACCACCAGGTTCTCGCCGTACTCGATCGCCTCGGGAATGTCGGTGTAGCTGCACAGCCGGCCGCAGTCGGTGTAGAACGGGATCGAATCGTGTACCTGTTCCCAGAACGGCACCCGGGGATAGGTGCGGAACAGCATCAGGGCCGCTCCCGGCTCGCCGCCGTACGCGCCCGCCAGGAGCCGATCGACTTGATAGGGGCCGTCCCTGCCCCGCGTCGTGGTCGAGTTGTCGAAGATGCGCTGGAGGTAGACCGAGGCGCGTTTCTCGGTGACGAACTTGAAGTAATCGGCGAACCGGCGGTCGCCGAGCTTGGCGGCCAGGGCCCGGGCCACGCCGGCAAACACCTCGCCGTCGTCACGGCTATCGTGCACCGGCTTGATGCCGCCTTTCCAGACCTGGAGAAACGGGTTCGAGCAGGAAGCGCCACACTCGAAATCCTGGAACTCGACCCAGGAGTTGACCGGCAACACGACATCGGCATACTCGGCCGAGCCGGTCCACTCAATCTGCTGGTCCACAATCAGATCCACCTTGGGCAGGACGTGGACGATGATGTTGTAAATCCACTTGGCCTGATTGAGGAAATTGGCGTTGTTGTACCAGATCGCCTTGGTCGGCGTGGGTAGGTGCGTGCGGCCGGTAAAGATCTTACGGCCGGTCGCGGTCTGGTGCGCCAGCACCTTTTCGCCACAGGCCCAGTAGGACGGATCCTCGCCATCGCTGAGGTGCCGCAGATGCTCGTGCGTGATGCGGACCTTGTCGTCGAGCACCGGTTGGAAAGGATCCTCGTGCGTGAACGAGCCAACTCCCGGCCCGCTCCAGGAGGAGGCTTGCAGCAGGGCGCCTTTGTAGTTGCCGGCCCACGTATAAACGCCGGCGCCGTGTTTGCCGATATTGCCGGTAAGGATCATCGGCAGATACGTCGCCCGATTGTGCAGGGTAGCGTGGAAATAATGATTCACGCCTTCGCCGAGGTGAATGGCTACCGGCTGGCCGGCCCGGGTGGTGTTCCAAATGTCTTCGGCCAGCCGGCGCACCAACCCGGCAGGGGCTCCCGAAATCTCCTCCACAGTCTTGAGGTCGTAATCGGTCAGGTGCCGCTTGTACATCTCGAAGATCGGCATGACCTCGACCTTTTTGCCGTCGAGAAGCGTGATCGCAAAGGTGCCGGTCAGTGCCGCTTCGACCAGCATGTGCTGCCCCACGTCGTCGCGCGCGACGGCGACGACTTTGCCCGCCTTGGCATCCCAGACGGTGAAATCGCCGATCTTTGCCCGCTGCGCGTCCGTCAATCCCTGGATGGTGTACGAGGGGCCGCCCTTGAGATTCTTGGGCGTATAATCCTTGAGCACCTCCTCCGGTCGCAGACGCTGAAGTGTGTCCGTGCGTACCAGCAGAGGAAAATCGGTGAAGCGGCGGACGAAGTCGGCGTCGTACCAGCCTTCGTCCATCAAGATCTTGGTGATGCCGAGGAAAACAGCCGTGTCGGAAAGCCCCGGACGCACGCCGATCCAGTAATCGGACTTGGTCGCGGGGCAGTTGTACTCCGGCGCGATGTCCACCAGTTTGCCGCCGCGTTCCATCACCTCGTTGAGCCAGTGCGACTCGGGCATCTTGTTCTCGATCAGATTCTTGCCGCACTGGATGACCAGCTTGGAGAACCTCAGGTCGTTCATGTCCATATCGGACGTCTGGAGGCCATGGACGAACGGGTGACCGGG
>JBGQLF010000460.1:0-7591 GCA_041499985.1 Gemmataceae bacterium | reverse complement strand
GTTGGCAGTACTGCGAGCTTTCAGGTGAACCGTCGCGTTCTCTTGTTGGACCTGAGCGCTCTTAAGTAGGCTTTCGCCAACCTCGAAGACAACTCCGACGAGACGTTTCGCCTCTGCCGGCAGTTTCTCATCCGTGGCCATGGCCTGGCGGCCGGCCGGGATCGCCTGCCGACCCTGGGCCACGAGTGCTTCCATCGTCGGTTTTAGTTTACCAGCCTCTTCGCCGGATGCGCAGGTGACGGCCGCGGAGAGAGCCAGCCCATTATCAAAGCTCCCTCCGAGGACCAGGGTTGTGGACTTTTCGCCAAGCAAACCGAGAGCCCCTTTCAGCGCCGGGGGCACCTGTTCCTCCGGACGATCACCCGCCTGCCGAAGCACGGTCAGATCGGCCAGAAACGCGAAGTGACTGTTTTGCACGCTCTGCCAGGCCTTGGCCCAGCCAGCCTCGGCCGCGCCAGGCCTGCCCGCATCGATGAAGCGATGGAGATCCAATTCCCGATAAGCGACGATCGCAGTACGATTATCCGCGAAGAAATAGTAACGGACGTGATCGTCCACCACACTCTGGTAATACACGTGAGCTGCATGCCTTTTTTCCGTGGCACCGGCTGGGAAAAAACTCGGAACCTTTTTGAAGTCATGCGGCTGGCCTGTTCGGACAATGAGTCCGCTCTGCTGCGGAAGAGGGCTACCCGGCCGGTAGGGCCGCTGAATCACCATCGTGATCTGCTCGATGGCCTCGGGCGGCGCCCCGAGTACTGACAGCAGGTTGGCCTGGATCATCTTGGCCAACTTTTCATCGGCCTCGGTTCCGGTTTGCGCCGCTTTCAGGGCCTGGCGGATCGGCTCGTGGATGGCCGGCGCCGCGAAGGCCAGGACCACCGAAGCCTGCGGCGGCACATAACTCAACTCCAGGGGTGCCGGCGGGTCTGCTTCGGCCGCGCGCACGGCTGGCTGTCCAGCGAGCGGCACGAAGGCCAGGGCAGCGAGCAGGGCCCAGGCCAGCCCGCCTGGCCAGCAGTCATGGATAATTGATACATGCACACTCTCTTTATTACCGACGAACTCACTACGCAGCATGACACGACTCCTTTTGGAGGAACAAGGGGATACGCGAACTGCTCTTACCTGCGAGTCCGCCGCGGGCTCTGGCGTCAGGGCTCGACGCGGCGCAGGTAATAGCAGGTACCGACTGCGAAACAGACCGGTCCCAGGATCAGACTGGCGTTGCAATGCACATCGCCCAGAGTACCGTGAGCGGGCCAGGCGAAGAGCAGGGTGCAGACCACCAGCACAAGGGCAAGCAGAAATGGCGCCACAATACCAAGACTGGTTGCAAACGTAGGACTCCCCAGAAACGAGGATCCGAACCAGCCGGCACCGAAGACGAACAGACTCCCGGCCAGAATCCGCCACCGGGACGGAAGCCCCCAGACATCGGGCTCCTCGCTCGAAAGGACCGGCACGACCACATCGGCGAGAAGTAGATTGGCAGCCCAGACGACCAGTCCGGTTGCCAGCGCCAACAGGATCTTACTGACGACAATCTGGGCCCGTGAAGGAGGTAGATAGGCGAGGAACTCTGCCGAGCGATCGGCCCGTTCCGCCGCGATGGCGTTGCCGCCGAGCAAGACTAGAGTCAGCTGAGAGAGCGCGAGACTGGCGTAGCTCGTCAGGAACAGCAACCGGGCCCAAGTGGTCGCGCTGGGGAAAACCGGCCAGTGATCGTAGATCTCCCAGAGCACTCCGCCTAAATGGGGACCCAACAACATGCCCGTCCCCAGCACCAGGATCAAAAGGTTCAGCCGGCAGTCCTTCCAGAAGAGCGCTTTCATGGTGATGTCCTTCGTCCCCGTACGTAGTCCTTGAAGAGCTCTTCCAAGTTGAGATCCAGAACCTCGACCTGTTCCAGGGGATTCTCCGCGCGCAATTTGTCCAGCGTTTCCAGCGAGAAATCGCCGACGGTCAACAGCCACTCGCGGCGCTGCACCCGTTGCCAGAGGGTTCCTGCCGGCTCCCAACGCGGCAGACAGCCGTCGCGGAGGACGGCACGGATTCGCTTGGTCGACGCCATCAGCTCGTCCACACTGCGATGCACGAGCAGCTGGCCTTCGTAGAGAATGCCCACACGATCGGCCAGGCGTTGCACATCGGCGAGCGTATGACTCGAAAAGAGCACCGTGCAGCGGCGGGCACAAATGTGGCGCAAGACTCCGTCCAGAAACTCCTCGCGGACGACCGCATCCAACCCAGACGTCGGCTCGTCCAGGACGAGCAACTCGGGTTCGTGTGCGATCGCCAAGAGCAGCGACAGCTTTGCCGCCGTTCCTTTGGAGAGATGCTTGACCTTCTTGTTGACTTCCAGTGCGAACAGATCGAGCAAATGCGCACACAGGTCCGCATTCCAGGTCGGGTAGAAGGACCGGGCGAAGCCAATGACCTCGTGGACGCGCATCCACCGGTACATGTGCGGCTGTTCGGGAACATAGCCGACGCGCAATTTCATCCGTGCCGGCTCCGTGAACACGTCGATGCCCAGGACACGAATCTGCCCCGCCGTCGGCGCCAGCATCCCCATGAGCATTTTGATCGTGGTACTCTTGCCGGCTCCGTTGGGACCGATCAGGCCAAACGTGGTGCCCGCAGGAATGCTCAGGGTCAGATCTTTCACCACCGGGGTGCGCCCGTAGCGCTTGGTCACGTGAACGAGCTGGACGGCGCAGGCGCTCTGTTTGTCCGCGATCATGGTCCTTTCCTCGCCGTCTTGAAGCCCCGTTCCAGGGCGCTGTCGAACAACCCGCGCAGGCGCTCGGGCGTCAGGTTGGCGGCTCGTCCGGCCTGAATGCCTTGTTTGAAGGACTCCAGGACCGTCTCCTCGGCCTGACTTTGTGCCGACTCGGTGCCGCGCTTGGCCACAAACACGCCAACTCCGCGACGCGAATAGACGAGACCTTCGCGCTCCAGCTCGTCATAGGCCTTCTGCACGGTGTTTGGATTCACCACGAGATCCACGGCCAGCACGCGCAACGAGGGCAGCAGTTCGCCTGGCCGGTAGATGCCGGCGGCGATGGCCGCCCGGATGCCGTCCACAATCTGAAGGTAGACGGGCACATGGCTGTTCGGATCGATCTTCACACGATTCTCCCTACTGCATTACTGACCTAGTGCAGTGTATCGCCGAGAAGACTGGAGATCAAGAGGTGTTTTGAAGTTTTTTTGGAATCGTGGGTCCAGGCGCGCGGCGTCCGCTGCACGGGCTGCGGTTCGGCGCAGGCATGAGGATGCGGAGAGAGCCGCGCTCGCCGGGGAGCGGCGTCTCGGCGCGCTCGCTGGCGGGAACGGCTCTACTGTGGGAACCTCATTCAACGAGGCGTCGGGGCGGAAGAGGCGACGGCTTCAGTTGCCGATTGGGACTTGAGCTTGGCGTGCTTGTCTTCGACGATTTCCTTGGAGTAGAGCACCAGGCCGGCGCCCAGTCCCGCCAAGAGAATGCCGACATAGAGTGTCCAGTGCGGCGTCTCCTGGGGCAGGCCAAACCGCAACGCGGAATCGTCGGTCGGATGCCACACCAGACTGACCAAGGTGTTGATGACCGGAGCCGTGGCGAAGATGAGCGGCGCGACGTAAAGTTTCGAGTTCGGACCCTTAAACTCGAAAGTGGCAAAGATCACGCACAGCGCGCCGAGAGCCCCCGCTGTTCCTGCCAGCATGGCAAGGGTGACGCCGTTGGCCGTGAACACTGGCATCTTGCCGCGGTACCACAAAATGCCGATCGGGAACAGGATGGCAATCAGGAAGTATGCGATGCCAACGCAGAGGAACGAGGCATAGGAGCTGCCCAGTTCTTTGCCGCCGCGTGCGATGAGTGGGACGTAGGTGCCCCAGCACAAGCCGGCTAACGCCACAAAAAAGATCCACAGTTTGGATTCCATCCGCCTGAACCTCCTCTTGGGAATGTCACTCTACCAAGACAGGGCGAGTTTGACGTGTCAGCCTGCGCCCCCATCTCCTTCATCGCTCCTATTCGCGACGCAAAGCAGGGAGCAGCGGGGCCCGCAGGGTTGCAGCGACCGCGGCAGCGGCCGCCGCCAAGCCTACGAGCAGTACCAAACCGAGTAAGCCGCACAAGCGCAGCCGGAGCACTTCGCCCGCCCCACCCAGCAAGTGCGGGGCAACTGCCACCAGAGCCGCCAGCGTGCCGACTCCCAGCCCCAGCACCAACAAGAAGCCGTTCTCGGCCAACAACAGCAGGCCCAGGACCGACCGGCGATACCCTAGGGCCCGCAAGAGTGCCAACTCGCCCCGCCGCTCCCAGACACCGCGCAGGAGCACCACCGCCAGGCCCAGGGCCCCTAGAAGCAACCCCAGTGCTCCCAGGGCCTGAAACGTTGCCAAGTAGGTGTTTTCCACCGCCAGGTAGGCTTCCAGTCGCTGTGCTGTAGCCGTGACCGCGAAGCCATGTTCGGCCAACGTGGCTTCCAGTAGTGTTCTTACCTGGTCCGTGCGCTTTGGCGGCGTCGTCATCAGGAAGAACTGGTAGCCTTCTTGCCGGGGATACAACCTCAGGAAATTGTCTTCGGACAGGAGCAGTTCGCTCTGGAAGATACTGCTTTGAAGGAGGCCGACGATCCGGAGGTGCACCAATTCCCCGCGGGCGTTGGGCACTTCGAGTTCCTTACCCAGGCCGCTCTTGAGCATCCATTGGACGGTATTGGCATCGCCGATCACCGGAATAGCGCCATCGGGCTGCGGTTGCTGGAGCAGAGACCAGGGGTTAGCCTGCACGCCAGGCAGGGACCGCTCGAAGGCCTCGAAACGGAAGCCGTTGCGCTCAATCAGGGCGCGCGGGATGCCGAGCAGGCGCGGGCGACGCGGCTGATACAGATTCAGGCAGCTGACGTCCTCGCCGGCTCGCAGGCGAAGCGAGAAAAAACTCACTCCTTGTAGGATCTCCTCAGCACGTTCGGGGAAGTTCAATTCCGCACGCCCGGAAGGATCGTTGAGGTCCTGGTAGAGCGGCAAGTCCGACTCGGCCAGCAGGGAAAAGCCGCCACTTCCCGAGTGGAGATCGAGGAAGTCCCTCTCCGGCTCGCGGTGGAACGATTCGACGGCGACGACGACGAAGGTCGCCGAGGCCAGGAGCCCGGCTGTCAGCAGACTGCGCAGCGGATGGCGGGTGGCGTTGCGCACGCCCAACTGGGCCACTCCCAGGCCGCCGAATGCACTCGAGCCGGTGGAGCGCGTCCGACTCATCCACGCCCAGATTCCAGCAAGGCTGGCGGTGAGCAACAAAGCGCCACTCCCGAAGAACGACATCGCTCGCAGCTCCGAGTCCTGGGCCCAGCCGCCCAACAGGGTGCAGGCAAGAGCGCCAACGCTCGCGAGGGCAATGGTCCAAAGGCTCCAGCGGACGGGCCGTCGCCTTCGGTTGTCATCCGCTGGCACGTTCGTTTCGCCAGCGAGCAAGGCCGGCAACGCGACGCGACTCAGCGAGCGGACCGCCCAGGCAATGGTCAGCAGGCTCACCACGACCGACGCCATATAGCCGATGCCAAAACTAAAACTGCTGGCATGAACGCGAAGAAACGATCGATCCAGGGAACCCGGCCACCACAACGCCAAAAGTTGCAATAGGAACCAGGAGTAAGCAATCGCCGCCAGGGCGCCGACCAACCCACCCACGGCAGCGAGCAGGCTACCCTCACCGAGCAAGAGAGCGCGCACGCGTGTCCGGCGGTAACCCGTCGAGAGGAGCAGGCCCATCTCGCTGGCCCGGCGATCCAGATTCAAGCGGAAGAGTAGGCCGACAAGCAGAAGGGCCGCCGCGATGAGGAAAGTGCTAAAGCCCAGGAACAGTTGGCCGAAATCCGTGAAACCGGAACTTCCTTCCAGGCCACGCTGGCGGACGGCATCGAACACTAACCCTCCCTGCTCCGGTTGCAAGCGAACCAGCAGACGCTGCCGGAATTCCGCCGCCACCCTGGCCAAGTCTCCTCCTTGAGTGGGTGCCAAACGGATGGATGTCAGCTCGCCAAAGCGACTGCCCCACAGCCGTTGTCCCGCGGCCAGAGGGATGTACGCCTTCGGGGTCGTGCGGTATTCCTCCCAGTAGCGTTCGTCCCGCCGCTGCACGCGCTTGTTGTCATAGGGAAACGGGGGGTTCCAATCGCGAAGATCGAGCTTGTCGGTGATCCCAGGGAATTCGGGCGTTAGATCGGGATCGTTGGCGACGCCGTGCAAAGGCACCACACCGCGCAAGCGGAATCGTTGGCTGCGTAAGACAAACCCACCCTGGCTGCCTAGGCTGGCTCCCCGCTCCAGAGATCGCCCTGGCTCTTCCCGCGCGAGACCGCGCCGTTCAGGCTCGAAGAACTCCACCACTATCTCCTGCCCAGGGCGGAGGTGCAACGGGGAGTCCGCCCAGTCGGCGAGGACGATCTCGTCCCCCTTGAGATTCTCAATTCCCGGTGGCAGGAAGGGGCCGAGAGGCGGGGGTAGCGCCGGATCTAGAGCTGCAATCACGGAATAGGGGATCTCCTGGCGGGGCGCTTTGCCGTCTTCCACGGAGGATGGGGCTGCGAAGATGGCGTTGGCCAAATAGACCAGCGTTGGAGCTGCTCGCAGTCGCGTATCCTGGGCGGCCGCTAAGGCAGCTTGAGCCACGGCCGGTTCGAGGAGCATCTGCCGGCTTTCGAGGCTGAGATAGCCATGCTGCTCCCGGTAGTAATGGCTCACTTCCTCAAAGGTCAGCTCGCCATCGCCGTCCCGATCAACGGCCTGAGCAAAGGTCTCGGCGACGCGGCGGCGCCATTCATTGCGCGACAGTTTGCCATCGTGGTTGCGGTCCAGCTTGGCGAACAGAGTCCTGGCACGGCTGTTGGGATCCTGCAACATCAGCCCCCAGTCGTCGAGCGTCAGGTGTTGCCGCAATTCCTCTTGCAAGCTATCCGTTCCACCCGCGACGAGGAGCGCATTGATGCGCTTTTCCTGTCCCAATTTGGTCTGGAGCAGTCGCAGGGGCACGAACGCGTTGCGCGGCGGGGCCGCACTAGGGCTCAAGCTAAACTGTCCGAGTCCCTCCTTGAGAAGTACGGCGCGGACGGTGAGCTTCAGTTCGTCGATTACGTCCCCAGCCTCTCGTCGACCCAGCAGCGTCTCCCGCGGAATGGCACTCACCTTCTGCACCGAGAGCGCGACCGTGTCACCCGGTCTCACGCCCAGTTCCGCGGCAAGCGCGGCGTTGAGAACTACCTCCTGGAGTGCCGAGTCCCAGAAATCTTTGCCCTCGGGACTGGGATCGCGGGAGCCGGCTGCTAGGTCGGATCGGCCGTCGACCCAGAAGCGGTCGTTGACCCCGAAGATCGTCACCTGTCTGGCTCGCCGTACGGGTTGGTCCGGAGCGCTAGGCACGGTGCTGGCGGTCCCGCGCAAGAGTATCGCAGGAGCGGACCGGTCGGCTGACAATTCGGAGGCGAGATCCTCACGGATGAACCGGCCTGCGACCAGAGCTCGATCGACCCAGCCGAGTTGTTCCAGCGTCAAGTCGCGCAAGCTCCCGCCCCGGGAAAACTGCTGGGGGGCGGCGTGGCCG
>JBGQLF010000459.1:0-7592 GCA_041499985.1 Gemmataceae bacterium | reverse complement strand
CTGGAGATCGATTTCCACCCCCGCGAGGCCCAGATCGCCCGCGTCAAAGGCGCCGTCGCTGTTGGCATCGAAATAGACGGAACCGGAAAGGCTCCCTGGCGGCGACGGCGGCGGGGGCGGGGGCGGGGGCGGGGTCTCCACAGTCGGCGTGACCGACGCCGTCGCGCTGTAAGAGCCCGTGAAGTTTGATCCCCCGCCTCCGCGGGCGCCGCCGAGCACGAACGACTTGAAGAGTTCCGGCGTGCCGGCGTGATCGGAATTCTGATACTGGCTCAGCCGGTTGTCGTCGACCGGCTTCACGCCCAGTGCTGTCGCGTCCGTGGTGAACCGAGAATAGACGGCTGCTGCCCACTGCCAGTTGACCTTGATCCCTGGCGTGTCGGTCGTGAACGTTCCTTGCCAGGTGACGTTCTTGATCCCACCCGGTAGCCCGCCGACGGCCTGGAAGGAGACGCCGGCCAAGAAGACGTTGCCGCTGAATGTGGCCGGGACGCTGGTATCCCACGCGTTGGACCCGGTGTCGAATGACGTCGTGGCTGATGTGGCCCCCGGGGTGAGCGTGAGGTTGGTATCAGGGACACTTAGCGTGTAGGGCGTGGCGTTGGCCGTGAACGTAATCGTTTGGTCGGTGACATGGACCGCGACCGGGCTGGACTGCACGCCCTGCACCTTGGCAACGCTGCTGAACCAGAGGAAGTCGCCTGCGGGGATTCCCGTGCCGTTGAAGCTCGACGTGATCGCGGAAATGGCGGAGGGAACCAGCCGGTTCTCCAGGACCTCCACCGATGGTCGCCATCGAGGCGGCATCGGTTTGGCGCCGTTGCCTGCTCTCCCTGGACGGGTCGGAGTGCTAACGAGAGAACGGAGAAGTTGGAGCCATGGGCTCGTCATCGGTCACCTCCTAGATACCCGGTACGTGGGCACAGTGTTTGCCACCGGAAAGAATCCGATAAGTACGGTGATGGACGGGAAGGTGCCGGGTGGAAGGGGGGGCCGGCGTGCCGGACAGCCGACAGACGGGTCGCTCCGGCAGAAGAACGCAAGCTAGCCTAGAACACGCACTTCGGCCTGTCAAATCCTCGGCGGCTCGGTGTCGGCGGGTTCCGGCTTCACGGTCACTCTGGATGCAGCAGCTCAGGGCTCGTCATCCCGTCGCTCTCCGGGCCGCGTTGGACAGGAACTCCGGCGCCGACAAGAAAGCCAAGGCGACTTGTGTGAAGTTCAACGTCCGGTTCGTCAACTGCCCGTCCCAGAACGTCACTTCCCCGGGTTCGCCTTTCCGGTGTAGGAAGGCGGCATAGAAGCTCTTCGTGGCCAGGTCCGCGGACTCCGGGGAACCCAGGAACCTCTCCACTGCCGCCGCGCGCGCGGTATCACGCGCGAGGGCTTGGAGCCAGAACGCCAAGCCGCTACTGTCGGCTTGCCGGCCGAGCAACCGGGTATAGAGGTTGTTGACGAAGTCCGTGTCGCTGCCGTGCTCGGAGGTGTATTCCGGCGAGGTCATGATCCCTTCGAAGACTTCCGCCTCGTTGCCGTCCTTCAGAAGGAGGTTCACCCAGTAAGCACTGGAGCCGTCGGCAGCGCGGTTCAACAAGGATTGGTAGAAAAAGTCCACCTGGTGCCGCCGGTGTTCCGAGGAGTTGACAAAACCCACGGCCACCTGGGTCGGCGTCATCTGGGAGTTGAGGCCATTCAGCCAGTAGGCGAGGCCGGCCGCGTCGGCGTCGCGGTTCAGGACCGAGCGGTACAGTCCCTGGATGTAGGCGACGTTGGGGTCGTGGGTGGCGGACGGGCCAAACAAATCGGCTTGCGGAGAGGCCGGAAACGCCGGGTTGTAGATCACGTTCCCCAAGTTGATCCCGGCGACGTCGTTCCCCAGTGTCAGGACGATCGCGCCGGGGGGTGAGCCGGTCAGGGCCAGGTTATTATAGTCGATCGCCTCGCGGACCGTGTACGTTCCCGCGGGCAAGCGGGTGAATTGGAAACTGCCGTCCGGCCCGGTGACGGTGGACGGATCGCCGGGATCGAGCTGTCCGGAGTGCCTGAGGTCAAGAAAGACCAGGCGGCCAGCTACGCCGGGCTCGCCCGGTTCGAGCGTGCCGTTGCCGTTGGAATCGAAGAAGACCATGCCGCTGATCCGAGACGACATCACCAGGACTGACGAGGAGGTACCGAGTACCAGGCCCGTAGCGCTAGCCTGGATGGTGCACGCTCCGATCGTGTCCAGGGTCAAGCCGGTGAAGGTGACGACGCCGGACTGGGCCGTGCCGATCAGGGTACCGACGAGCGCGCCAGGGCCGGAGGCCAGACTCAGCGTGACCGAGCCGCTGAAGTTGGCGTCGGTGTGGCCGGGAACGTCCTGGGCAGTAACCGTCAGGGTAAAGGCGGCGCCCGGCAGGACCGTGGCGGGCGTTCCTGTGATGACGAGCACGTCCATCTGGTTGCTCAGGTCGAACGTCACCATGTTGCCTATGCCCGGCGTCGAGGCAATCACCGTGTAACTGCCCGCGACGTGGTTGGCGGTGGCCGTCACGCTGGCGGTGCCGCCGCTGAGGAGCGCGTTGGTACTGCTCAAGGTAGCAGCAGCACCGCCGCCGGCCGGCTGTACGCTGTAGGTAATGACGGTGCCATCGACCGGCACGCCGGGATCGTTGGCGGTCAGGGTTACGGCGAGGGGGTTGGGGAAGGCGTGGCCCTGCGGGCTGGATTGGGGACTGCCCTCCGCGCTGACGGTGAGAATAAAGCCGCGGCTCTGAAAGGCGCCGATGTCGTTTTGACCGGTGCTGGGACGGGCGATGCCACGCTGGTCGGTGCCGCCGGATGCAGCACTGCCCGTGCGGATGGCCAGACTGCCGGGCAACAGGGCGATCGTCTGGGTCGGACCGCCGTTGTCCGCGAGACCCCGACCGTCAAGGCTTGCCGCGCTATGGTAATAGGTATTGACGAAGAAACCATTGGAGGCGAATCCCGTGCCGGCCGTTCCTCCCGAGGTGTCGTCAAGAAGGTCATTTCTGCCCGTAAAGGTAGCTGGAGTGCTCGGTTGCAGGAACAGGTCCGTCCCCGTGCTGTTGGCCACGATGGTGTTGATCAGCGTGGCGGAGGCAGAGTAGGTGTAAATGCCGCCGCCGTTGTGTGAATTGGCCGAGTTGCCGCTGAGGGTGCTGCTGGTAATCGTCAAGCTGGCGTTATTGAAATTGAAGATGCCGCCGGCATCGTTGGCCGAGTTGCCGCTGAGGGTACTGTTGGTGATCGTCAGGGTGGCGAAGTTAAAAATGCCGCCGCCTTCGTCATCGGCCGAATTGCCGCTGAGGGTGCTGTTGGCGACCGTCAAGGTACTGCCGTCGTTGTTGTAGATGCCCCCGCCGTGGGTGGCGGAGTTGCCGCTGAGGGTGCTCTTGGTAACCGTCAAGGTGCCGTCGTTCTCAATGCCGCCGCCGGTGTAGGCAAAGTTATTGCGGAGGGTGCAGCCGGTGACCGTCAGGGTGCCGCTGTTGTCGATGCCGCCGCCGGTGACGCCGCCCCTCGAGCCGTTGCGGATGGTCAAGCCGGCGAGGCCGGCCGTCACGCCCGGGTCGATACGGAAGACCGAGAAATTTGAGAGGTTGCCGCCGCCGGCGATCGTGAGACCGCTGGCCAGGGCGGTGGCGTCGATGGCGATTGTCACGTCGGCGTTGCTCAGTTCCAAGCCGTCGGTCAACTGGATCGTCTGGGGCGTGGCGAAGACGGTGCTATCGAAGTTGATCGTGACAGCCGTGCCCGAGGCCTCGCCATTCGCCGTGGCCACCGCATCGGCTAGACCGATTTGGCCGCCGGAACCAGTGGGGCTGGTCGTATTGACCGTGATGGTGACGTTCGACGGCGCGAGGCGGTTTTCCAGCTGTTCGAGCTGAAGCCGAATGCTGCCGCGCGCCCGGGACCGGGCGGAACGCGGGCGGCCAAACCAAGAACGGGCCAGGGACGCGACCGAACCGTGCGGAACGGAAGCAGGCATGGAAGCTCTCCTCCTTCGACCTGCGAGCTCGCAACTTGTTCACGATGGTGGAGCGGCAAAGTTGGTAAAGTCTAACGCACTTTTCCCTTCCAAGTGAGGAATTGTGCTTGCTCGATGGTAGCGAACGAGTCGCGGCAGGTCCGGAGAGGCAAGCAGGAAAGGAGATAACGAGTATGGCGCTTCTGCGGGTCCCGAACGGCTTCCTGAGACAGGCCAAGCGGAACGGCTCGCCCACCACCATGAAGTTGCGAGCCGTCCGTTATGCCTAGCTTCGTGGCCGCAGCATCGAGGACTGCCGCAACGTAGAACGGAATTCATTCCGTTCGCAACGCGCCCGAACGGAATGAATTCCGTTCTACGCACCCAAAAACGGAAGAGCCCTAGCTTCGTGGCCGCAGCATCGAGGACTGCAAGGCCAGGCTTCTCTGGGGGACGAACCCCGGCTCCACCCCGACGAGGAGGATACAGATATGCGGCGCCTTGCAAGGCCCCGCGCAGCTGGGGCCGAATGCCTGTCCTTGACACCATCCCCCCCCCTGTTAGAATGGCGGCAGAGGTCTGCATCTGAGCTAGACCGCGTTCCGGGAGCCGCGGCGATGAAGTGCCAAAAGTGTACCAAGGCGGCCACCTTGCACATAACGGAAGTGCTGAGTGACGAACAGTTTGAAGAATTGCACCTGTGCGAGGATTGCGCCCAGAAATATTTGTATGAGCCCCAACAAGCGGCGACCGGGAAAAAGGGCAGCGAATCCGGTCAGGTCGAAGAGACCGATGAAACCAACCTGTTGAATCAGCGCGAGTGCCCAGTGTGCGGGATCAAGTTTGTCGAGTTCCGCAATTCCGGCCGGCTCGGTTGCCCGCACGATTACCAAGAATTCCGTGAGGAGCTGGCCCCCCTCTTGGAAAACATCCACGGCGAAGTCAAGCACTGCGGGAAGACGCCACGACGGCTGCCCCAAAACAAGCAGACCCAATCCGAGTTGATTCAATTGCGCAAGCAGTTACAGCAAGCGGTCACACGCGAAGCGTACGAGGATGCGGCCCGTCTACGCGATCGCATCCGCCAGCTGGAGGAAAGCTAACGGTTCGCGACAGCTTTCTGGAACGGTTCCATCCGTAACCACGCTTATCGGAGTGTGGACCCATTGAAGGAAGCGAGGAAAGCTAACGTCGATCAGAGCGAACCGTAGCCGAGCGACACCCGGGCATCCCCAGGCGCTACGCGCGTGCGTCTCTGCCCGGTGTGCCCTTAACCACGCTTATCCAAGCGTGGACCCATTGAAGGAAGGAAGCAAGCAGGGAGGAACGCGGCATGAAGTGCCAGTGCTGCACCAGCCCGGCCACGGTTCACCTGACCGACATCGTCAACGGTCAGAAGAAAGAACTGCATTTGTGCCAGGCCTGTGCCGAGCAGCAGCAATTGTTGAAGCAGCAGGAATTGAACCTGCCGGCGATTCTTCAGACCCTCATCGGGCAGCACCTCGGACACCTGACGGATGAACTGGCGCGATTGACCTGTCCGGCGTGTGGCATAAAGTATATGGAGTTCCGGGCGGAGGGACGTCTGGGCTGTCCGAACGATTATGAAGTTTTCCGAGCTGGCTTGGAACCGCTGCTATTGCGGATACACCGCTCCGGCAAGCACGTGGGCAAGGCCCCGCGTCACCGGCGCTACTCCACCGCGTTCCAGGCAGAGCTGATCGATTTGCGCCAGCAATTGCGGACCGCGGTGGACGCGGAAGCGTATGAAGACGCGGCCCGTTTACGAGACCTGATTCGACAAAAGGAAGCCACGGATGAATCTGGATAGCCTGACTCATACCAGTGGCGAATGGTTACGCGGCACCGGCCCGGAATCGGATATTGTGATTTCGAGCCGGATTCGTCTGGCGCGCAACTTGGCCGCGTTCCCCTTCACCAACCGGGCCACTGCGCACCAGAAGGCCGAGATCGAGACCCTCCTGCGCGAGCGCATCAACAAGGTGGAGCTGGATCCCCGGTTGAGTTACATCAACGTGCCGGGCTTGTCCGCCCTCGACCGCCAGTTCCTCGTCGAGCGCCAGCTCATCAGTCGAGAACTCGCGTCCTCCGAGGGACCTCGTGGCGTCGCCCTGGGGCCGCGCGAGACGGTCAGTCTGATGGTCAATGAAGAGGACCACCTCCGCCTCCAGGTGATGCGCAGCGGTTTCGCGCTGGACGAAGCCTGGCAGGACATCGACAAGGTCGACGACATGCTGGAGCAGCGCGTCACGTATGCCTTCAGCGAAGAGTATGGCTATCTGACGGCCTGCCCGACCAACGTGGGCACCGGCATGCGCGCCAGCGTGATGTTGCACTTGCCGGCGCTGGTGTTGACCAAGCACATTGAAAAGGTCTTCCGCGCCTTGCAGAAGATCAATCTGGTGGTCCGCGGCCTCTACGGCGAGGGCAGTCGAGCGTCGGGCGACTTTTATCAGATCTCGAATCAGGTGACGCTGGGCAAGAACGAGGCGACCATTCTCGGCGAGATTCGGGAGGTGATCCCGCAGATCATCCTCTACGAGCGCCAGTCGCGCAATACGCTCCTACGCGATAGCCGGCAAGCACTTCAGGATAAGGTTTCGCGTGCCTATGGCACGCTCTGCTCGGCCACCATGATGACCTCGGAAGAGACGATGGACCTGCTCTCCAGCGTTCGGTTGGGCATCAATCTGGGGTTGCTCGAAGAAATCACGATCCCGACCGTCAACGAGCTGTTCATCCACACGCAACCGGCTCACCTCCAGAAGCTGATGGGAACGGCGCTGGATGGAGAAGAACGCAATGCGGCCCGCGCGCGGTATTTGCGGACCCGCCTTCGGGAGGCCGGTGCGCATCCCAATTGAGCTTGAGGCCCCGTCCCATTCTCACACAGGTCCGCACCTTGCCCGTCTAGCACAGCTTGTGCCTCACCCTGCGGATCCGGCGTCGGGAGTGCATCTTGACCGCTAGCCGGCCGGAGTAGTGCGCCCGGCTAGAATAACATAGACTTAAGTAATTGATGAGGTCGTTGGGGTTTCTTCACCCTCACCGAGGCCTGGCGACATGCCGCCAGGGATTCCATGAGCCTGTCTTCTGAGCAGCCGCCGTTCATCAGGCCCGCGGTGCGCTGGTTGACCTGGTCGGTCTACGCCGCCGCGTGGACCACGGCGCTGTTAACGCCGCAACCGGTGCATGTCGCCGAAGCCGTGCTGCCGGACTCGCTGCAATTTCCCACGGCGAAGCTGCTGCATATCAGCGCCTACGCCGTCTTCGTCCTGCTCAGCGTCTGGCTTCCGGTGACGCCACGAGTGCGCTGGTTGGTCCTGCTCTTGGTCTCATTCCACGCCTTTGGGACCGAGTTTTTCCAGCAGTTTGTCCCCGAGCGCTACCCGTCCTTGCAAGATGTAGGCTTGGATCACGTCGGTATTTTCCTGGGGCTGACTCTGACTTGGCGGTGGTGGCGCCAGCCCAGCCGGGAGCCTGTGATGCCTTGAACGTGGCAGGGCCGGCTTTTCGTAGCCACAAGCGTCCTCGCTTGTGGGCTGCTGCAAGCCCACAAGCGAGGACGCTTGTGGCTACGTGAGATCGCTTTGTCCTCACG
>JBGQLF010000458.1:0-7592 GCA_041499985.1 Gemmataceae bacterium | reverse complement strand
GGCCCGCGGCCACCGCCACGTCCGCGCCCAGGGTAAGCTTGCCTTTCCCTTTCAGGAACCGGTCCAGGCTGCTCCTGGTTCTGAACACCAGGACGACATCCGTCGCTTGGATGCCGATCTGCCAACCGATTCCGCCCCCCACCAGCGTGAGAAAGAGGGGATTGCTCCACCTGCCGTCTTCCTCACGAATCAGGAGGACTCCCCGGCCAAAGCGTCCCCCGAGTACGAGCCCAGCCTTATAGACGTTGGGTATGATCGCCACGCCCTGGGCATCGGACATCAGGGTTGGGGGAAAGCCCTTGAGCGGAAAGGAGGCAAGGGTTTGGAGGACCTCGATCGCCGACTCTACCGTGGCGGTTTCCGGTGCGGTCGCCCGGAGCGAACCTCCCGGCAGCGCCAAGGCCAACAAACCTACGCCAAGGAATGTCCTGAGTCTGTTCATACGCTACTGCATCCTTTCCGTGTGTGACCCAGTCCCTGTCGCTCGGGAATATTGGTCCCCAGAGCGCGGGCGGACGATACCCCGGCGCACGAGCGCCGTCAAGCCAGAGGGCGGGGCGCGGGTGGCCTCCTGGGACACCTTGGGCGGAGGCGATCGCAGATTCGGTCGGCGAGGACATGTTCGGAAATGCCCAATCCTCTCGACATTCTGCTACATTCTGGGCATTAGCGCAAAGTTAGCGCTGTTGCCGGACGGACCACTCGGCCGCGGACGCGCGCTTCTCGATCTGGGTGAGCATCCCAGCCCCCTTCGCTGGTTCGCCGGCAGTACGCTGATTCGCAAGTATTGCCGCAACCTAGATTTCTGTCGAGAGAGAGCGGCGTAAGTGTGGGAGATTGTTCGGTGCGCCTGCGGAAGGATCGGAGTGGCGGACAGCGTATCCGGTGCCTGTTCCCGGCATTGGCACAGCAGTTGCAGGTAGAGGAAGGTAGTTAGGCGTTAACCTGCTGTCAACGCCATCCTTCCCTCCCCTGGAGCTACTTAGGGCACAGGCAGGAGATCATGCTATGTATCACACCCTTGAATTTGCAGTTGCTTTCACGGTCGATCTCGAAATCTCCCCCAAGCATCCTCAGGAACGTCTGCTGATCAAAAAGGGCACCCGTCTGCGGGCCCAGGTTAAGCCGTACGTGGTAGAGACGGAAGGGGGTCCGGTGGAAGTTGCCGACCTGTTCTTCGAGGACGGCACGGCTACGCGCCGGGTGCGCTACGCCTGCTTTTCGTTCGTGGAGGGGTGATTGCCTTTCCAGGCTCCATCGTGCTCCGTGAACCTCCTACCTAGACCCTGCTTGTTTCCGAGGATCGTCGCCGGTTTCGTCCGGCGCACACCACTCCCACGGGCCAGAAACAGGCGAACGGGTTTACTCTTGACGAGGACCCCTGGTACCTCTATGTTCCAGGAGGGGTTTCGGGCGCTTAGCTCAGTTGGCTAGAGCACCAGCTCGACACGCTGGGGGTCACAGGTTCAAGTCCTGTAGCGCCCACTCAAAGACCAGGCTAGACAGGCCTGGTCTTTTTTTGTCACTTCTTGCCAACTTCCTTGGGAAATAAGCACTTACGGCGAGCTTCCCGACAACCATCCCCTCAAGCACGGTTCGTCATTGCTGGACATCCATTGTCTGCACCAGACCCTCTGCGTAAACTTTTTGTGCAACCCCGTGTGCAACCATGTGCAACCGACGGAGGAGCGGCAATGGCCAGTCTCGTAAAGATTTGGATCGTACGTTACCAGGACAAACAGGGCCGCCGAGTCCCGAAAGGCACGCCAGGAGCGAAGAAGGTAAGGGAGCGTTCTACCGTCTGGTACGGCCAATATAAGGTGGGCCGGACATGGAAGCGGGTCCCGTTGTTCACCGACAAGCAGGCGAGCAGTGTCCGTTTGGCAGAGATGGTGAAGGGCATCGAACGCGGCGAGGTTGGGCTGGTCAACCCCCAAAAGGACGCGCTGGAGCGGCACATCGACGAGCATGTGGACGACTACCTTACCCACCTTCGTACGCAGGGCACGAATCCCAAGCACCTATCGGAACGGGAACGACTGCTGCGCACGGTCCTGAGAGCGTGCGACATCAGCATGCTGGCCGACCTGACCGCCGACAAGATCACCAATTTCATCGCCAATTTGCAGAAGAAGCCAACGCCGAATAACTCGATGCCGGGGCCGGCCTCGGCACGAACCAAAGACACCTACCGGGGCGCGGTGCGTGCTTTCGCGCAGTGGTGCGTGGATACTCGGCCTCAGCGGCTGAAGGAAAACCCCGTGGACGCCACTGCCAAGCCCAAAGGTGAGGCCATGCATGGCCGGCGAGCTGAATCGGTCGAGAACCTGAAGAACCTCCTTCAGGTCGCAGCCGAACGGCCGCTGCTGGAGGCCCTCACCGTGCGGAAGGGGCCACGTGCCGGCGAGCGATATGCCGATGTTCGGCCCGACGTAAGGAAGCGCCTGCTGCTGGAAGGCCGCGAACGGGCACTGCTTTACAAGACTGCCATTCTGACCGGCTTGCGTCAGGGAGAGCTGGGTCGGCTATTGGTGAGGCACTTGAAGCTAGATGGGGCCACCCCGGCGGTGTTCGTCGCGCCGAAGCATGATGCCAAGAACAAACAGGGCATTTGGCTGCCACTCCTATCGGACCACGCTGCCGAACTGGCTGCGTGGGTGCAGGACACCGGCAAGACCGATGGCGACCACGTGTTCTACATGCCAGAGAAGCCCAACAAGATCTTCCGCCGGGACCTAAGAGATGCCGGAATCGTCTACCAGGACCGCGAGGGCCGATACTTCGACTTTCACGCCCTGCGGCATTGTACAGATACCTTCCTGAATGCCGCCGGCGTGCCGCCCACGGTGGTGATGCTGTTCATGAGGCACAAGAAGCCCAGCCTGTCGCTGGTGACGTACAACGACCCGCGGATGACGGACGCCCGCAAGGCGCTGGACGCCCTGCCGAAGCTGGGGTGAGAGGAGACCAGGGCAGGATTCCCGCATTTCGCAAGGTTCTATCGGCTAACGCAGCCTCAGCCAGGGGTAATCGCTGCGACGGCGGATGTCGCATTCGCTCCGACAGGCCTAAAATGACCGGCGGGACCAGCTGTTAATCCTGGCGGTGGCGATCGACATGAAACCCCCGGTGAACTTCGATGTCAACGAGAGTTGGCGTTGGCTCCTTCAGGAGATCGTCCTCGCACGGAATGTGTTCCGGCTAGGAGCCACGATTGGTCCTGCGGTGAACAAGCCAGTGCTCGATCTACTCCTGCCATCGCTGCTGTTCGTCCGCGCCACCTCGATGCTGGACGAAGCCTTGGCCGACTACATCGACGGGAAGGGCTATGCCGTGCCAAAGAAGTACGGCACCACGCTCCACGGCAGGCTCAGGTTCCTGAACGATCAGGGCAAGTTGGCCTATTCGCAGGAGCTTCGCGATCTCAAGGATCGGCGTAACACCATCGCCCACCGCTCGAATGTGGCTAGCACTGTGCAACCCACCGCCGTGACGTGGGATGAGCTGGACTGGGCTGTTGGCGTTGTTGAGGAGTCCCTCGGGCGCCTGAATCTGATTGGGCCGCGGCCGAATTTCGAGTTCTTCTGGGAGCGCGACGTGGACACATACCTGGACCAGCCTCCGCCAGACAAGCCGACCGTCCGTATGACCCACCACTACCGCTATGGCGTGCGAGAAGGGGAAGTGAGGCTCGTCGAATTCGCGCAGTCCTTTGACTTCCACCGGCTGGGGACTTAGAGATGACCAACAAACAATGGGGCTTCGGATTCCTCCTGCCACACGCGTATTTTTCCGAGCCGATCGAACACGCCCACTTCGCGCTGGTCCCTCCATCCGATGAAAGGCTCTGCGAAATGATCCGCACGTCGCCTGCCGTCGAGAGGCTATGCACTGCGTTCACTGACCAGTTCGGCCAGCAGGTCGAGCCTTCGGCGCTCCTAATCCGGCCGGATGCGCCTGCCAAGATCGAGTATTACGAGGCGGCTTGCTTTCGCAACCCCGTGGCGATTAGCTCGCTAGTCGATGCGTGGACCTTCTTCATCAACGGTGGTCGTGCGGGTTACCCGCTCTGGTCTGACTATTTCGACTTCTACTCGTTCACCGTGACCAGGGACGGCGATCTCTCCGCGGAAAGCGTTGCCATCACGGAGCTTGATCTTCCGGGGGAGTTCGCTGGCCAAAAAGCCCCGCACTTGCCGCGGAACAATCGTGTGTCGTTCGGCGTGGACAGGCGTATGCTCGATAACTGCCTGCGGTTCTGGGACCGGCGGTTCGTGAAGAAGCGCGTCGAGCGGAAGACTCGCCGCTTGTTCCGGTCCCTGGAAATCGCCTACCTGGCGGGACGTGTTCCCGCAGTCGGATCAAGGGAGACATCGATCCATGACTACGGGGCGGTGATTGCCCTCTGGATAAGCGCCATAGAAATCCTATCGCACAAGAAGGATAAGACCAAACCGAAGAAGAAAGCGGCCGCGAACCTGCTCACGGTCCTGGAACTGTTGAGCAAGATCGAGTGGGGAGACAGCGACTTGTGCACCAAGCCCTACTGGGTGGAATACCATGGCACGCGGTACAGTCTTAACGTGATCCAGAAGCTTTATCTGGAACTGTATCGCGCGAGAAACGCCTTCCTGCACGGCAATGCTGTCAAACCGAGCCATCTTTATCCGTGTGGCAATAAATCCGCTCACACGCTCATGCACTGCGCGCCGCTGATCTATCGAGCGGCTGTCCTAGCGTTTACGGATGGCGAACACAAAATGCCAAAGGGAGACGTTGCGGCTCAGGTCAACGCATATATGTCTTACGAAAGGCCGCAACGGAAGTACGAAGAAGCGGTGCTAAGTTGTCGGCCTTAATCGCGGCCGGGTCTAGTATCCTGCGGACTGCCGCAGGAGATCGCACCGCGCCGCTGAAACTGGGAATGCTGGGATGTGGCACACAAATGCATGCCAGCGAGCGGAAATCCAGAAACCACGTCAGGAACCTGACTTAGGGCATTCCACATTTTCCATTCTATGCACGAATTGACGCAGAATCAATGTTTTAGCGTGCACGGATAGCGTGCATGCCGTTTTTCGTAGCGTGCACGGGATAAAGGAAAGGCAGGGTACTCCACGTCAGCCATCGGTTGGAAAGGGCGTGAGGGGGCCGAGCCTTTTGCTGGTGACCTACAACGACCCGCGAATGACCGACGCCCGAAGGGCGCAGGGGGGGCTGCCGAAGCTGGTTTGAGAGAGGGCCCATGAAGAAGAGAGATTTTCTGCGGGCGAAGCTGTTCATGTTCTCCGACGTGGAACGGGAAATCCAGCTTGCCAAGACGAAGAAAGCCGAACTGCTGGGGTTGGGCATTAATCCAGGCGGCGGCAATTTTCTCGCCGCGCTTGGGCTGCTCTGCTACACGGAATTCGGGGGGAAGCTGAGCAGCAAAACGGATAAGGCGCGGCAGAATTTCGACCTGTTCTTTGATCGCCTTGGTCCGTCGTATGTCAGTTTTAGAGGCAAGCACCCCAAGGTCTACGACACTTTCCGGTGCGGGCTGGCGCACGAATTCTACGTGAAGAAGAATTGCACGATCTACATGCTCGCGAAACGCGGACGGCCGGGCATCTGGCAGACTCGGGGCGGTCATTTCCGTTTCAGCGTGGAGAAGTATTACCAGGATCTGAAAGCGGCTTTCGAGGGGCTGCAGGTGCAATTGTACGGGCCATGATGCGCCTGCACGCAAATCCGAGTCCTTTGGGTACACATCGACGATCTGCCCTTCCTCCGTGCGGATGATGACCACGCTGTATTTTGAGTCGAGCGCTTCAACTCCCCGGCAACATCGCTACGACATAGGACTGGCATTGTAAACGATTGCCCCATAGGAATTTGCACTCGCATCCACCCGTGCTCACATTCTGACCACATTGGGCTGACACGGGCAATCCTGTTACCAAATTGTTACCACGAGACCCGCTAGGTCTTTGGCATGGTGCGTGTCAGATTCCGTCCTTCATCATCAACTGCTTGGTGAAATTACGTCGCTGCGCAAAGCCGGGATCGTCACGCGACTCCAAAACACCTGCTGTCAGTCGCGTCTGCGTCGCCCAGTCACCGACGCGGCCGACGGGAGGCGCACTCAAGCGTAGCAAAGGCGGGCCGCCGGGCAAGGAAAAAAGGACGTTTTACGACAGTGGAGGGATTGATTGACAGAGATCGCCAAGTGTGGCATGGGCAGATTGTTGGAGGGTCGGCGTGAAACACTTCCTGGCCGTGATATGCCCACTTTTGCTCCTGCCGATGGCCGGTTGGACGACGGAGCCGTCGCCATCCTCCGAGTCCGACCAGGCGGAAGTCGTCAGGGGCAACAACGCATTTGCCGTGGAACTGTATGGCCAGCTGCGTGGGCAGGCGGGCAATCTGTTCTTCTCGCCCGAGACCATTTCCACAGCTCTAGCCATGACCTACGCCGGGGCGCGCGGCGGCACGGCCGCGGAGATGGCGAAGGTTCTGCATTTCACCTTGCCGCAGGAACGGCTGCATCCGGCGATGGCCTTCCTGCTGCGCGATCTCAATGGCAGCGTGCCGCGCAGCTACCAGCTGTGCGTGGCCAATGCGCTCTGGATGCAGCAGGGCTACACCTTCCTCGACGATTTCCTGAAGGTTACGAAAGACCATTACGGCGCCGGATTGAACACTGTGGATTTCGTGAACGGGTCCGAGCAGGCGCGACAGACCATCAACCAATGGGTCGAGCAGCAGACACAGAACAAGATCGAGAATCTGGTCCAGCCAGGAGTGCTGAGCAAATACACGCGGCTGGTGCTGACCAACGCCGTTTACTTCAGGGGCGACTGGCAAACGCAGTTCGGCAAGGCGCGTACGGAGGAAGATGACTTCCATGTCACACCGACGGAAAAGGTCCGCGTGCCGTTGATGCACCGCGAAGGCGAGTTCAATTATTTCGATGGCGGAACGTTCCAAGCGCTGGAGATCCCCTACAGCGGCAAGGAACTGTCAATGATCGTTTTCCTTCCCAACGCGGTGGACGGCCTGCCGGCGTTCGAGCAGTCGATGGCTGCCACCACCGTGGAGGAATGGATCGGCAAGCTGCGGCCAACTGCCGATGTGCAGGTGAACTTGCCCAAATTCAAGGTGACGGCGCAGTTCCAGCTCAATGACGTGCTGAGCAGGATGGGCATGCGACAGGCGTTTGATTCTCGCATGGCCGCTTTCAATGGCATGGCTCCGTCTGAAATGCTGAAACGCGAGCCGCTTTATATCAGCGCCGTGATCCACAAGGCCTATGTGGATGTCAACGAGGAAGGCACCGAGGCAGCTGCGGCGACGGCTAGCTTGGAGGCCCACGCGACGGCGATCGTGGCAGGGGAACACCCGCCCCCTGTCTTCCGCGCCGACCATCCATTCGTGTTCGTGATCCGTGAGAATCGCACCGGCAGCATTCTGTTCATGGGCCGCGTGACCGATCCCCTGCGGTGAGGAGTGCAACAGGTGGCGTTTCGAGGTGATCTAGTGGAATATCTCCAGGTCGTAGTCGATGCGCAGCATGCTAGGGTTGCGGAAGAAGACCGAAAAGGTGATGGATT
>JBGQLF010000457.1:0-7602 GCA_041499985.1 Gemmataceae bacterium | reverse complement strand
GTACAGCAGGGGAAAGCGACACCGTAGCGACCATGCCGACAGCTTACGCCAAAGGCTGGGCCGTGGCCAGCTCCGGAGCTTCAACAAGACGATCTATGAGCGGATGTGAGGAAGGTGTGATTCTATGTAGTGAACGCATACAGGATGAATGTGCCGAATGCTAGAGCTGTTGACGGATTACTCGGAGAAAGTGTCAGCGGGTTGCCGATCGGCACATCCACGGTTGGGTCGATGTTTAAGTTTGTGTCGGCCGAGTGGGCCGAACGGTAGAGGCGCGCTGTGAAGGTGTCGGAAAGTCCTGTCGTCTGGTACTCAAATTCGACCGTAGGGCCAGCAAGGATCGGAGCTGCGAGCCTGGCCGACAGCATAGCGATGTCGGTAGCGGCTGGGGTGCCAATCAAAACCGCGGTTGGCGAACCGAATATCCCGTCCTCGCCGAACCCACCCAGGTGGAAGCCAGTTATTATGGACGGGGGACCGGTGATCTCGACAAAAACCAAACCGGCGGCATTGTCGAAAATACCAAAGCTGTATGTCGAACTGGAGACCGTCCCCCAACTATCAGCTAGAGTGCCGGGGCCCGCGTGAGGAAGGGCATACAGGCCAGTGGGGGTTGCAGCCAAATAATCGGGGGTCAAGGTTTGTTCGGTAAGTGTAGATGGGAGGACGGCCAAAACCGTTGAGCCTTTTTTTATTGAAAGTGACGACCACGTGATGCTCTGAAGACCAGTATCGTAAGTGATGGTCCCGACGACCGACAAATTTGGGTCCACTGGGCCGAATGAACCCTCGGTGAAACCGCTCATGTTCACGTTATACAGAAGCGTGGACAAAACCGTGCGATCTTCAAGTAATTCAAGCCTGGGTTTCCATGTTGCCGCACTTCGGCGAGTGGTTTCGCGGAATGATTTTGCTCGGCGAAAGAAGGTAAACATCGTCGTAACCTTTCAGTTGAGGGAATGCCGGAAGTTGCTCGCTCCTCATTGCCCGCTTTTCCAGCCCTGTTGCAACAATTCCATCGGCTGCGCGGACGGCAACCCCTCTGCTGAAGGCGTCCGCCCTGACTCTGCCACCAGCGGCCAGAAGCCAGCCTCTCCCCTACTTAACCGGTGTTTCGCGGCAAAACCTTACAGCCCTGGCGATGTTTTTCCGGAATTCTTTTTCGGGTGGATATGCAGTCGATGTGGCGTGGCGGCCAGTGGAGGAACCAGGCAGACGTGCGTGGAACCGATCAGTGTTTGACGTCCGTGCTACCAACCCAGGCCAACCTGGGCCAGACGTCGCTGGATTGCCCGCAAGTCGCAGACGGTTACCGTGCCGTCGAGATTGCCCCAGGCCAGATGGCTGCCAGCGGCGTTGAACTGAGCCTTGGCAGTTGGTACGTCGATGCCGAGCGTGACCAGGGGAGTCATGTCTCCGAAGCGGAAAAGTCTAAAACCATAAGGAGGGCTCGAGGATTCAATTGGAGGATGCCGGATCCAGTACCTGGCCTCAGGACCAAGGCCTTGCAGGTAACCGTCCGCGGTACGGAGCAACTTGCCGGAGGGCATCTCCAGTAGGGTGACCACAGGAAGTTTCGTGGCGTGGAGGGTCAGGAACTTTCCGCTGGGATCGAGACTCGGATCGGCGGATTCGAAGGTCGGCGTCAGGCGCAGGGACCACAGCTCATTCCCGGTCAGCCCGTCGAAGGCCTTCAGGCTCCGACTCTCGCCGTTGGGGCCTTTCTGGATGCCTTCGACGGCGAAATAGGCCCCATCGGGGGGAGCCACGGTCTTGAAAACCCTTCGGTTGAACACCGTAATCTCCGCGATCGGTTTGCTGGGGGCCAGCCCAAGCAAGTCGCGAATCCGGCAGACGCGCGGCTGGTCTTCGCCCCATTGGCCGCTCGGCGTTTCCACCCGAAACAAGAGCAACTTGCCCGAGGTATGAAAGGCTAACACCTCCCCCAGGCCTGGCGGGAGTGGCCACGAGCGCAGCTCCTGGCCCGTGGCAAGGTCCCATAACTTCGCGTCCCTCGCCGTGGCAAACGCGAAACGGCGGCCATCCGCGCTGATGGCCAGGGCGGCGTTGTCTGCCGTCCAGCCCTTATGCGCCTCCAGGACGTGGCGCAAGTGGCCGGTCGCCAGGTCCCAAATCGCGAGCTGCCAGCCATGCGACAAGGCCGCGAGCAGTCGGCCATCGGGGGAGATGGTGTACTTGGAAATCTGGCCGTTCAGTCCACGCAGGGTTTGGATGCCACGCCCCTCCTCCAACTCCCACACAACTACGGCAGCGGGATAACCGAAGAGAGGCAGACTATTGACAGCCAATCTTTTGCCATCGGGAGAAAAAGCCAACGCGGTCGTGGTGTTTTGATGCCTACAATTCAGGAGCAATCGACCAGTGGCCAGGTCCCACAGTTTGGCTTCACTTCGACCGGACGACGCCAAGGTGACACCATCCGGACTGAACACCACGACTTTCACATCATGATTGGAGCCGTGACAGTAGGTCCTGGGCAATGTGGTGTGGAGGTCCCAGATAACCACGGTCCCGCCAACGTCTCCCGCCGCCAGCAGCCAATCGCTCTCCGCCGGTTCCCGTGCTCCCCGCCGCCAACGGTCACGACTGAATGCCAGGCATTGGATTCTCGTGTGCCCGGCCGCCAGGGTCGCCAGCCGCTCCCCCTTGGGTAAGGTCCATATCGCAATCTGCCCATCTGCGTTCCCGGTGGCCAGACGCGTTCCGTCCGGGGAGAAGGCCAGGGCCGTGGCCCTTTCCGGAAACTGATGGAGCGGCTTTCCCGAGAGCGTGTCCCAGACGACGACCACACCCTTCTCGTTCGGCAAGCTTACCGCCGCGGCGACGAAGGACCCGTCCGTGGTCACGGCCACGAGCCATGGGTCGAACTCCCCTTTCTCGGGAACCTGGAATTCCTGGACACGTTGCTGCTGGGCCATGTCCCAGAGCAGCAAGGACCCGCGGTCTTTGGCCACGATTTGCAGCGGGGTTCCGTCCGCCCGGAAGACCACCGGACCAGGCCCGGCTTGCTGCGAAATCTGGAGCTGGTCGGTTTCGCTGTCCCAGAGCTTGGCTCCCTCCTTGTCCAGGCCACCCAGCAGCAACCGTTTGCCAGCGCGATCCCAGGCTGCGGAAGATACAACAAGCTGTGGAAACCGTTTGGCAATACGCGCATCGATTCCGATCAGAGTGGCGGCTCCCTCGTTCTTCAAATCGTCGTCGATGCGGATCTTGGCAGCCTGTTCCACCAGGTTCCAGGCCTCCCGCGACCAGCCATCCGTATGCGGGGTCGAACGGAGGCGTTGCAGTTGGTACAGCAGGGATTCACGTTGCCGAGTTCGTGCCAACTCTTGAGCGGCGGCTGCGTTGGCCTCGGCGGCGGCCTCGCGTTCCCGCGAAGCCTGGGCGTTGGCTTCGGCAGCGAGCCGCTCCGTATTCGCCAGGGCGACAAGCGCGACGGCCAAGGCGATCGAAGCAAGTAAAGTGATGGTAATGGCCGAGGCCCAGCCCTTGTTCCGCCGGCTCCACAAGAACACGCGGCGCGGCGTCCGGGCGGGCCGAGCGATGGTTGGTTCTGAGCGCAGCCAGCGCCGCAGGTCCTCGGCAAACGCCCGCGCGGATGGATAGCGCCAGCCGGGTTCTGTCTGCATGGCCTTGCGGCAGATCGCCACCAGATCCAGCGGGACATTGCCGACCAGTTCGCGAGGCAGCGGCGGCTCTTCCAGCACAGGGTTCCCGCGAAGCGCTGGGTCCCTCGATTCCGGGAAGGCTCGCCGCAGCGTCAGCAATTCGTACAAGGTAACGCCCAGGCCCCAGACATCGGTCCGCACGTCGGCCTTGCCGAGGAACTGTTCCGGAGCCATGTAATGGGGTGTGCCGATCAGGGCACTGGAGGTTGCGGGTTCGAGGCGTGTCGCCGTATCTGCGGACAGCGCTTCGGCCTGGTCGGGTGCTTCCACGTAACCGGCCAGGCCGAAATCGATGATCCAACATTGCCCGAGCTTGTCCACCATGATGTTCGACGGTTTCACATCGCGGTGGAGGATCTGCACCTCATGGGCGTGGTGTAAAGCCTCGGCCGCGTCGGCCATGACCTGGGCCACCGAACGGAAGTAGTCCAGCGATAATGCTAGTTTGACCGTGCGTGCGGCGGCAGCTTCCGCGGCAGGCAGAGTGCCGAGTCCGTCGGATCGAACAACGTCGGTATTGGCGGCGTGAACGTTTGGGCCGGCGTCGGGAGAAGGGGCCTTCCCCCCATCCTTGTCAGGAGTTGCCAGCATGCCGGCCAGCTGGGCCAACGGCGGCGTCTGGCTGCGCGGTTCGGACGTTTCCAGCTGCCACGCGGTCCGGATCACGTGGTGCAAGGCGGCGCCTTCGATGTACGGCATGGCGAAGTATTGCAACGGCCCTTCTTCTCCCGCCGTGTGAATGGGGACGATGTGCGTCTGGTGCAAGCGCGCCAGTACCATCTGCTCGCGCAAAAAGCGCGCGCGGGCCTCGGGGGAGATCCGGCCGCGGCGGATGATCTTGACCGCCACGCGCCGGTGCAAACGCTCTTGCACCGCTTCGTAGATCTCGCCCATGCCGCCGTGCGCGAGCGGGCGGACGATGCGAAACTCCCCCAGCTGCGGCGGGATACCCGGATCGAGGTCCGGACGCGAGCCGTCGATCTGCTGCTGCATCCGGACGAAGTCGCGAATCTTTTCGGCCAGGTGGGGGTAGCGGCCGAGGTAGTCATCGATGATCACGCTGCCGTGCTCTTCCCAGTCACGCACAAACTCCACCAGGATCTTTTCATCCTCATTGGGAGCTGAGGAAAAAGCGTTCATCGGTCTTCGCCCTCGGTTGGATGCAGTTGCTGCCACAGCTTTTTGAGCCGCTCCACGGCCCGCACGTAGCGCAACGTCGCCGCCGACTCCTTGATGCCCAGGACCAGAGCCGCTTCCTTGAACGACAACTGATCGTAGTGCCGCATCCACAGGATCTCACGGTCGGCGTCTTTGAGCAGGGCCAGCGCCTGGCGCATGCGCCGCTGCAATTCCTCGCGCACCGCGGCTTCGCTCGGGCTGGTTCCCGGACTGACGAGACCCAGTCCCAACTGCACGGAGGATTGATCCGGCCACGGCATGGCCCGTTTCGGGTGGCGCCGCTCCCGGGTCTCGCGCCGCCAGGCTTCGATCAGGCAGTCCAGGGTAATCCGATACAGCCAGGCATAGGGAGAGACAGCCGACTGGTGCTTGTAATCCTGCCATTTGCAGCGGGCCTGGAGAAAGGCATCGCTGAGGATGTCTTCGGGGCCGAGCCGGGCAGACAGTGCTGGATCGATGCGCCGCTGGAGCATGGCCAACAACTGCGGCCTATGCTCTTCCAGCAACTTGCCCAGTGCCGCCAAGTCCGCCACGGATCCTGCCATCAACCACTCCTGACGCTGCACACCTCTCCTCCAGTTCGCGGTCGAGATCGAGCAAGAGATCCCCTATAGTAACCGATGGTTGGCGAGAAAACCTTACAGGTCGTTGGGCCTGGATGGCGGAAGGATGGAAAATGGACCGGCGAAGCGCCCCACCGATGTTTTCGTCACACGAACGACCGCTGCCCTCGCCGGGTTGAAGGATGGCTTTGCCCCTAAAAAGCGTTAGGATCAAGAGTGTGTGTGCAGGAATCGCTCCTGCATGTGTTCATGGGCGCACCCCTGTTCGAGAAACTCTGCTGCGGATCACCAGGAGATTTCCATGTCCATGCCGGATCTCGCCTTCGATGTCGATGCTGCAATCGCTCGCCTGTTGCGGTTCCTGGCCGTCGAAGGTGTGACCGGTCAGGAACAGGCGATCGGGCGCGACGTGGTTCGTGCATTGCTCGAAGCCGGCGTTCCGCGCCGGGCCATCCGCTTCGATCAGGCTCACGAGCGGATTCCGCTGCCGACCCAAACCGGCAACCTGATCGTCACGCTACCCGGCACGGTGGAGGGTCCACGCCGGCTGTTCATGACGCATCTGGATACGGTCCCCCTCTGTGCCGGTGCCGTGCCGCTGCGCAAAGGGACGCGGATCATCCCAGCCGGGAACACGGCTCTGGGAGGCGACAACCGCACCGGTGTGGCGTGTCTGGTCACGCTGGCGGCGACGCTGCTGGAGAAGCGCTTGCCCCACCCGCCGTTGACGCTGCTGTTCACGGTGCGCGAGGAGAGCGGACTGTGGGGAGCCCGTCACGTCGAGCTGGCCGACCTGGGAAACCCGGTGGAGGGGTTTAACGTGGATGGCCGCTCGCCCAAAGAATTGACCATCGGGGCGGTGGGCGCCGAGAAGTGGGAGGTCGAGATCTTTGGCCGAGCGGCACACGCAGGCGTCCACCCGGAGCGTGGCATCTCCGCCACCGTGGTGGCGTCGCTGGCTCTCGCGGAAGCGTTCCGGACCGGCTGGTTCGGCAAAATCCAGCGCGATGGCCAAGAAGGCACGTCCAACGTCGGTAGCTTCGGCGATGCCCACGGTCATAGCGCTGGTGTGGCCACGAATGTCGTCACCGATTACGTGCTCATTCGTGGCGAAGCCCGTAGTCATCAGACTCAGTTTGTGCGCGCAATCACGGCGGCGTACCGTGAAGCATTTCGGGCCGCGGCGGCTGGGGTCCAGGACGACCGCGGCCGGACGGCGAAGTTACGTTTCCGCGTCCGCAAGGATTACCACGCCTTCCGCCTCAAGCCCGAGGCTCCCGTCGTGCGTCATGCCGTCACGGCAGCACAGAAGGCAGGCTGGCAGCCGACTTTGCGTCTCACCAATGGGGGACTTGATGCCAATTGGACCGTGCGCCACGGTATTCCAACCGTGACGATCGGCGCTGGTCAAAACAATCCGCACACCGTCGAGGAATACGTGGATCTGGCGGACTTCGAAGCGGGCTGTCGTCTTGCCCTGGCGCTGGCTACGGGTGAGTGGTGAAAGGCAACGACTGTGGCCCAGCCGTCTACCACTCACCACTCACCCTTCTACCACTCACTGACTCACACCTTGAGCAACTGGCACGCCTCGGCATATCCTGCCGCGGGCTGGCCGTACTCACTGGCGGTGACGCGCGCCAAGGCGGTCAGCTGCCGCCAACGGAAGGCCGGACGCATCGCCGCAAACTCCTCGGTGACGGTTCGGTAATACTTCTCCGCGTGGAGTGCACCTTCTTCACTGATGGCATAGCGGAGCAACAGATCGAAAACCGGCCGCGCCGGATAGCCGAGCTCGCCATAGCGGTGCACGAACGCGCAGGCACGTGCTTGATCTTGATTGCGGATCGCATTCTCGGCCTCGTGCAGCAGCGCGGCGCGCTCGGTGGTCTTGATCTCATCCAGAAGCTCGGGGCGAGGATGGGGCTGCCAGTTCGAGAAGTCGCCGCCGCGGTTGATGCGGTCCAGAGCCACCTGGTAGGCCGCCAGAATCAAGCACGCGGCTCGGTTGCGAGGATTGCTGGCGCGCGCCATGTTTCGCCAGGCAAGGGCCGAGTCGCAAGCGTGAACGCCGATGGAATCGCCGTGCACGCTGCCCACCGGTTTGCCCGGTGCCGTCTGGTTGGCCAGGCGGCCTACGTCGCGGAGAATCAGCTGATTGGCCGCCAGCG
>JBGQLF010000456.1:0-7606 GCA_041499985.1 Gemmataceae bacterium | reverse complement strand
GATGCGGAATCACTTGGCAGCTACTATTGTCTTCGCCCAGCTGCATTTGGGCAATCCTGGGGTACAGGAGGGTGATTACTCGGACGGACTCCTAGGCGTTGGCATCGCCGGGCCCAACCCGTACGCGCGCTGCATGGACCCGCCGCCCGCTTCCAGGGCGGTCTCGCGGGACAGCCGTCTCTTCTGCGTGCTCCGATAACGGCGTCCCAGCTTGGCGGCATGATGCAACAGCAAGCGGCGCAACCAGGCCCGGAGCTCGGCTTCCGAACCCCCGTGGAAGTGTTCGAAGGCGCGGTGGGCTTCGAGGAACGTCTCCTGGACCAGGTCGGAGGCACTCCCTTTGACCTGCAAAGCGGGGGTGACCTCCTGCTGGGCGATGTGCAACAAATAGCGCCGGCAGGCTTCCAGGGCCCGGCCCAGCGCCTCGCGCGAGCCGGCCCGTGCCGCCGATAACCAGAGCCCTGCCTCTTGCACGAGCTCAGCCATTTCACATCTCCCTGAGTCTTCCCAGACGACTTGATGAGTGCGACCATCAGCGCCCGCCAGTATAAGGTCGTTCGGAGGGACGGTCAACAATCTAAGCTGCTGAAAGCAGTTGCGGCCAATCCGGAAAAGGTTTTCTTTTTTGCCGAACGCTTTGCCGTTTTTTGGGACTTGGTGGAATGGGTGATTTTGTTGCGACGGGAACCGCCCCCACCGGATCGGCGGAGCGGGCCCGACCAGAAATCGGGTTGCCCGAGTTTTTTTCTTGACGAACCGTTTGGTTTGAGTTCTGATGCCCTCGAAACTCAGACCGTCGCTGTGTCGGCGCCCAGGCTATCCCGAATGCCGTGTGATTGAGCGAGCGCGGGGTGTACCCGTTGTTCTTTTTTTCTTTGGAGGACTCTCCCATGTCGCAACGAAAGCGTGTTGCTTTCACGTTGATCGAACTGCTGGTCGTCATTGCCATCATCGCGGTCTTGATTGGCCTGCTCCTGCCAGCCGTGCAGAAGGTCCGCGAAGCCGCAGGCCGGATGCAGAGCTCCAACAACCTCAAGCAGATCGGCCTTGGCCTGCACAACTCCCACGACACCTATGGCGTGTTTCCACCGGTCTCCGTGAACCAGTGGGCGTCGTGGCCCCAGAACCAGGCCCCCGGCGTCCATTACACCGGGCCGTATCTGCCGGACAACTTCAACACGGCCGGCAGCGACAAGACGACCTTCTTCTACTGCCTGCTGCCGTTCATGGAGCAGGGGAGCCTGCACGACAGCATCAACGGCTACCAGTGGTACCTCCACGGCCAGCGGAAGGATGACCCCACCCAGATGGTCGGATCGGCGACGCTCAAGGTACTCCAGGCCCCCAACGACTCCAGTGCGTACAAGCAGATCAACTGGCAGTGGCCGTACACCGGGAAGCAGAACCCCGAACAGGTCTTCACGCAAACCCTGACCAGCTATATGCCCAACGCCCGGGTGTTCGGGGCGCCAAGCGTTCGGGACGGGTGGGACGTCTGGAGCGTGGCGTGGGACAACGCCGGCGGCGGCAAGATGAGGCTCCCGGGCATCACGGACGGCACCTCGAACACGCTCGCCGTGGTCGAGAGCCCGATGGTCCGGGGCAACAAGACCCTCCGCTACCAGGACTGGAGCCTTTACGACGTGGGCGGCAGTAACAACACCAATAACAGCCTCGGCGTGGCTTGCGGCATAAGCACGTGGGCCGTCACGGACATGCCGCCCGAGGGAGTGGCCTTCTTCGGCTGCAACTGCAACGATCCCAGGACGACCTCGGACGATGCCAACGGCCAGTACTGGCTGACCACGGGCCACTGCCGTTTCGGCACCAACACCTACGAGACCTTCCAACCCCCGTTCCGTGCGACGATTCCCAGCCAGATGAACGCCTACAACATCTACGCGGTTAACTCGGGCGGCATGCTGGCCCTGATGTGTGACGGGAGCGTGCGGACGATCAACACCTCGATCGGCATCCTGCCGTGGAGTGCCGCCGTCACGCCGACGGGGGGCGAAGCGGTCGCACTGGACCAGTAGTCCAACGCTCCGGCCGCGGAGGTTATTGCAGATTGCAGATTGCAGATTGCAGATTGAAAGGCAGGTCCCCTGGCTCAAATCTGCAATCTGCAATCTGCAATCGGCAATCTGAAATCGGCTTCGCCCGGCTCGTTTCAACACACGATTCCATCAACGATTCGGAGAGAACATGCGTCGGATGCTTCTCGGCCTCGTGCTCCTCACGGGCGCGGGCCTTGTTCTGGGTCTCGCCGGGTGCGGCGGCGGGTTACGGCGGGTCCCGGAAACGGGGTCCACCCTCGATGGAACGGTGACTTACGGTAATGAGAAAGTGTTGGTCGCGATGGTGATCGCCGCGGGAGACAGCGGCGCGCAGGGATACATCGGCGAGGACGGGCGGTACAAGATCGAAAATGTGCCGCTCGGCGAAGTCAAGCTGGCCGTCAATGTGGACGCGGGTAGGGCCCAACTGATGGGCAAGATCATGGCCAAGCAGGCGGTGCCCAAGGTCGTCAACGTGCCGGCCAAGTACGGCGACCCGGACACGTCCGGGATCAAAACCACGATCAGCAAAGGCGCGAACAAGTACGACATCGTGATCCCGAAGTGAGCTGCGGGGTGTGGCCGGATGAATCACCAGCCTATTCGCCCCTGCTGCCTATCATCTTGCTGGCGAGGGTAGGCCATCGCCATTTCCTCCCTTCGCGTCGATGTCCTGGCCCGAAGCGCTGGGGAGAAATAGTCCCAGCCGTCGCTCGTGCCGCTCGTGCTTCGGGCTGGGATGGTGATAGCCATTGCGGTCCATTCTGAAGAGAATCTCATTTTCCGCGAACGCTTTGCCATTTTTTGGGACTTGGTGAACTAGATGATCCTTGAACGACCTGAGGCGGCGCCGCGGCCGGTTCGATGGGCAAGGAAGCCCGCCGTCGAATTCTTTGGGTTTTTTCTTGACGAGCACCAGGATGGTCGTTAGGTTGCCGAGTTGTTCTGAGGATATTCTCCTAAATTCGTGATTTCGCTCGCACGCAACTTTCACAGACAGAATCGGCGGCGATCGTCCGTTCCGGGTCTGCCACGGACCGAGAATGCTGGGGTTTTCTCCTCTCTACCTGCATTTTTGGGAGAGCGATCATGCCTGTAACGATGAGATGGTTTCACCTGAAGCGTGGTTTCACGCTGATCGAACTACTCGTGGTGATTGCCATTATTGCGGTGCTGATCGGCCTGCTGTTGCCGGCCGTGCAGAAGGTGCGCGAAGCCGCTGCCCGCATCCAGTGTCAGAACAACCTCAAGCAGATCGGTCTGGCCTTGCACAACTTCCACGACACCAATCTGATGTTCCCCAACGGCGGCGGCGACTGGGACACGAGCGTCTCCTACAATAGCGGCCTGTCGCAATTCGGCGCCGCCCAGCAGACCGCCGGCTACCATTACCAGCTCTTGCCGTACATCGAGCAGGCGAACCTGTACGCGCTGCCCGATTACCTGGTCAACGCCAACGGCACACCCAACTGGAGTATCGCCGACAACATGGGCGGCAAGGGGGTCTGGCCGGCCGGCAGCTATGTCGTGAAGTTGGAAAACGCAGCCGGCAATACCAACACCCGCGGGGCTCTCTCCAAAGGTGGCCCTACCAAGACCTTCCTCTGCCCCTCCCGGCGTAGTGCCGCCCAAACGAGCTGGAGCACGACGAACCATTCCGACTATGCCGCCGCGGTCCCGGGCCCGGTTCCTCTGCCCCTGAACAAAGCCGGTCAGATCACGATCGAGTTGGGCAACGCCGAGTGGGGCATCGGCGGGTATAACGGCGTGATCGCCAAGGGGGTCGATTGGAACGACGGGAACAAGTCCGGAACGCCTGGCCCCCGGATCAACGTGGCGAGTGTCGTCGATGGCACCTCCAACACGTTTGTCATCGCGGACAAGTTCATCCCGACGCAGTACTACGCGAACAGCGGCAGCTGGTTCGGGTCCGACAAGGGTGCCTTCCTGGGTCTGGATGAGATCAACCACCGGACCACGGCGACCGTCCAGGTCAACTCAGCGGACGCCAAGGCGCCGCCGATCCCCAACCCGCAGCGGGATTACCAGGTCCCCGGTGACACCAACGACTGGAATCAACCGATGTGGCAGACGGGGTTTATCTTCGGCTCGGCACACCCCAGCGGGATCAACTGCGTCTTCGCGGACGGCTCGGTCCGAGCCATCTCGTACACCATCAACCCGCAGCTGTTCAACGCCCTGGGGCACCGGAGTGATGGCACAGTGCTGGACCTGTCCCAGCTGTAAAGCCGAACCACGGATCGCACGGATAAGACGGGTCCCATCCGACCCGTGTGCTCCGTGTGCTCCGTGGTCTTCTTCAAGCATGGTTCCAATGTGGGTGGCACGCCCTGAGTCTTCGAAAGGCGCGGAGCTGTGGCAGACACGCCCTTCGCAGACACAGGGCGTGCCACCCGGAAGACCTTTATCCACGTTTCTTACCGGACAACCCTGAGATGGCTCCACTCCCGTCTGCCGGGACCCGTCGTCCCCAGCGGAGTGTGTTGCTGTGGACCTTGGCCGGCCTGTTGACGGCGCTGGTTGTTTTCCTGGGGACGGTTTCCCTGTGGTGGCGCCGCCCGAATGCGCCGGCCGGCCAACAGGGTCGTTGGGCCATCGAGGACAGCCCCTTCCGCAACGTTCGCCCGGAGGTCCCGTACACGGGCGACGCGGTCTGTGCGCAGTGTCACCCGGCGCACGCCGAATCCTTCCGCCAACATCCTATGGGCCGCTCGCTGGTAGCGGTTTCCCACAGTCCACCGCTGGAGCGCTATGGCCCGGAGGCCAATAACGGCTTCGAACGCCTCGGGTTCCGCTTCGTCGTGGAACGGCCCGGCGAGCGCATGGTTCACCGGGCCCAGCGGCTGGATGGCGGCGGGCACGTGCTGGCGGAAGCGGTTACCGAGGTGACGTATGCGGTCGGCTCCGGGACCCGTGGCCGGTCCTACCTGATCGAACGGGATGGGTATCTCTTCCAGTCTCCGATTAGCTGGTTCTCCGAGAAGGACGCCTGGGACCTGTCCCCAGGATTCGAAGCGATTTATCCCCCCGACCGGATGATCGAACCGGCGTGTCTGTTCTGTCACGCCAACAGGGCCGAGGCGGTGCCCCATTCCCGCAACCACTACCGGCAACCGATCTTTCGGGGCGAGGCGATCGGCTGCGAACGCTGTCATGGTCCAGGGCAGCTGCATGTCGCCAGCCGGGAGCGCGGCGAGATGCCCACCGGGACCTTGGATGACACGATCGTCAACCCGCGCCATCTGGAGCCTGCTTTGCGCGAGGCCGTCTGTCAGCAATGCCACCTCCAGGGCATTATGCGAGTCCTCCACCAGGGACGGGACGTTTTCGATTACCGGCCGGGCTTGCCGCTCCATGCGTTCTCGTCGGTGTTCGTGCGCAAGCCGGAGTTCCAGGATGACCGGAGAGCCGTAGGTCAGGTGGAGCAGATGTATCAGAGTCGCTGCTTCCAGGCCAGCGCGGGGAAGATGGGATGCATTAGCTGCCACGATCCGCACGTACTACCGGAGGCTGGGACGAAAGTGGCCTATTTCCGTGGCCGCTGCTTGAGTTGTCACCGCGAGACGGGCCTGGAAGGAGGGGGAGGTGCGGCAGCCCTGGCGGGAGGCTGTGCCCTATCCCCAGCAGAGCGGAGCTGGCAGGATAAGGAGGGCAGTTGCATCGCCTGTCACATGCCCCGCATGCTGAGCTCGAACATCGCCCACACAGCCATCACGGACCACCGCATCGTCCGCAAACCGGAGCCGGTCCGTTCCCCTCAAATGCTGCGGCCCGGGGAGGTTCCGATCGTCAATTTCTTCGCGGCGGAGCTGAGGCCGCACGATGCGAGCGCGGAGCGCGATCTTGGGATCGCGCTGATCAACTTGGCCCCGAATGTGCCGGACCTGCGGGAAGTGCTCACCCCGCTCGGACTGCCCTTGCTGGAGAAGGCCGTGCGGGAAGCGCCGGACGACGCCGAGGCCTGGGAAGCCAAGGGCTGCGCCCTGGCGCTGCTGATGCGGCGGGAGGAAGCGTTGGCCGCCTTTGATACCGCCCTGCGCCTGGCGCCCCAACGCGAGCGGGTCCTTTCGATTGCGGCGCAGGTTGCCGATCGGCTGGGGCGCGACGACGCCATGATTAGCTACTTCCAACGGGGAGTAGCGGCCAATCCCTGGTCCTGGTCCTTCCGCTACAACCTGGCGCTCTGCTTCGTCCAGCGGCAAGAATGGCGCCCCGCCCTGGAGGAAGCCGAGGCCGCGCTCCGGCTCAACCCCACCCACCTGGGGACGCGGCAGACGCTGGTCACCTGCTGCCTGCGCACGGGAGACCAGGAGCGAGCCCGGAAGGAATTCGAGACGCTCCTGGCCTTGTACCCGGCCGATGCGGAGAGCTTGCGGCGGTGGTTCGCCGAGCAGAAGCCGTGACAGAGGACAGAGGGTGTTGCCAACGACTTTAGCGAGAAAGAAAGTACCGATGACTGAGAACAACAAACACGGACGGCCTGTGGGCCCTAGCCCTGGCTGTCCTCTGTCTTCTGGCCTCTGGGGTTCTTCCGTGGGCGCCGGCATCTTCCTCACCCTGTTGCTGGCCCTGCCAGCCGGCTGCGCCAAGACTACCAATCAGGGCTTTCTCCAAGGGCCGCCGCTGCGCATCCAGAGCATGGCTTTCTCGCCGGACGGGAAGCTATTGGCCGCTGGCGTAGGAGACCAGGTCAAGCTGTGGGATGCCGCCAGCCAGCAGCTCCGGACCACGATGGCCAATGGACCGAGCCAGTTCACCTGTCTGGCGTTCACCGCGGATGGGCGGCAGTTGGCCACCGGACAGTTCGATGGCACGCTGCGGATCTGGGACGTAGCCACGGGGAAGGAACTGGCCCAACTGGAGGGGCACACGCTGGCGCCCACCGCGGTGGCCTTCACGCCCGACGGCCAGACGCTGGCCTCGGCCGGAGGAAGTCCCAGCCCGTTCCGCCCGCTCGCGGAACTGAAGCTCTGGGATGTGGCCGCCGGCAAGTTTCGCGCCGACCTCCGCGGACACCGTAATGCTGTGTGGGACCTGAAGTTCGCTCCCGGCACCAGCACCTTGGTCACGGCAAGCCAGGATGGCACCTTAAGAATCTGGGACCTGGCGAATCCGGGCAAGGCCACGAGCCTGGACCCCTCCGGCGTGGTCGTAAGTCTCGCTTTTTCTGCCGACGGCAAGACCTTGGCCACGGGAGAGTCCACGGGGAACATCCGGCTGTACGATACCGCGTCCTGGAAGGAGGGGGCCGCGCTGGTGGGGCATCAGGACCGCGTGAATGGGGTGGCGTTTTCCCCCGACGGCAAGACCTTGGCCTCCGTGAGCTCGGACCTGACCGTGAGGCTCTGGGATGTCGCCGCCGGCCAGATGCGGGCCACGCTCACGGGACATAAGCTTCATGTGATGGCTGCTGCCTTCAGCCCCAGCGGCGAGGTGCTGGCGACGGGCGGCATGGACGGGCTCGTCAAGCTTTGGGACCCGGTCAAAGGCGAAGAACGGTTAACGCTGCGCTAAATGGATCCATTGAG
>JBGQLF010000455.1:0-7608 GCA_041499985.1 Gemmataceae bacterium | reverse complement strand
CCGACGAGGTCCTGGGCATGGTACGCGACATGTGTACGCAAGGCATTCTGAGCGCGCTGATCATCACCCACAAGTTTCGGGAAGTGATGGCGTTTTGCGATGAAGTCACCGTGCTACGTCGCGGCCTGCTGACCGGCCGGGGATTGGTCCGCGACCTGACACCCAAGGAGATGGCCGCAATGATGATGGGCACGGCCGAGGTGCCGGAGCAAGCTGCCCGGGTGACCGTCTCCGGCCGAGTGCCGCAACATCCAGCCCTGGTCATCCAGGATCTGACGGCCGATGACGAAACCGGAGTGCAGGCCCTGTGCGGTTTGTCGCTCAAGGTGGAGGCACACGAAATCGTTGGCATCGCCGGCGTTTCCGGGAACGGCCAGCGGGAGTTGGTCCAGGTCCTGGCGGGTCAGCGCGAGGCCAGTGGGGGCCGGATCCGGGTCCACGGCGAGGACTACCGGGCCACACGGGAACAGATGCGCAGCCACCGCTTCCATGTTCTGCCGGAGATGCCCCTGCAAAATGCCTGCGTGGCCAACATGACCACGGCCGAGAACCTGGCTTTCCGGACCTTCGATCGCCCACCGCTGACGCGGACGCGCTGGTTCATCAATCCCCGGGCGATCCGCCACCAGGCGGAAACCCTGATCGGCCGCTATAACATTCGGCCGCCGTCGCCCAACGCCCGCATTGGCCACCTGTCGGGCGGCAACGTTCAGCGGGCCGTGTTGGCCCGCGAGCTCCGCGACGAGGTGGAAATCCTGATCGCAGCCAACCCTTGTTTTGGCCTCGACTTCAAGGCGGTGGCGGAGATCCGCTCGCAGCTGATGCAGGCCCGTAACCGCGGAGCGGCGGTGTTGTTGGTCTCCGAAGATCTGGACGAGATCCTGGAATTGGCGGAC
This sequence comes from Gemmataceae bacterium, assembly GCA_041499985.1. Taxonomy (GTDB): domain Bacteria; phylum Planctomycetota; class Planctomycetia; order Gemmatales; family Gemmataceae; genus JBGQLF01. Next base: position 6,712 of record JBGQLF010000455.1, on the reverse strand, counting down.
CGGGTTCTCGTCATTTCAGATGGCAAAATCGTTCATGAAACCTCGGCGCGGAACGCGGACCGGCAGGTCATCGGCCGGAGTATTGCCGGCCATTGAGACCGATGCGAAACCGTTTCGCACGCGGAGGCCGTCGACGAACGGGCATGCCTGGACCTGGAGAGACATTCATGCCGTCGATTGCCGCCCAACCTTATGACTACGTATTCGATCCGGCTCGTCTGGCGCTGCTGATCATCGATATGCAGCGGGACTTTATCGAGCCGGGCGGCTTCGGTGCTGCCCTGGGCAATGACGTGCGCCGGTTGCAGCCCATCGTTCCTGCCGTGGAACGACTCCTGGGCACCTTCCGCGCCTTGGGGCTGACCGTCATTCATACCAAGGAGTGTCACCGCCCCGACCTGGCCGACTGTCCTCCCGCCAAGCGCAACCGGGGGCGTGGTACCCTGCGGATCGGCGACAAGGGTCCCATGGGACGGATCCTCGTAGCCGGTGAGCCCGGCAACGGTTTTGTGGCGGCCTTGCAGCCCCACCCCGGCGAGCTCGTCATCGCCAAGCCCGGCAAAGGCTCCTTCTACGCCACCCAGCTCCAAGAAGAGCTGCAAAGCCGCGGGATCACGCACTTGCTGGTCACGGGGGTGACCACCGAAGTCTGTGTGCAGACGACTCTGCGCGAAGCGAATGATCGCGGCTATGAGTGCTTGCTGGTCGAGGATGCTACCGAAAGCTATTTTCCCCAGTTCAAGCAGGCAACGCTGGAAATGATCCGCGCGCAAGACGGCATCGTGGGCTGGACCGCGACGACGAACGAGGTCCTCGCGGCCCTGCGCTAGCCTGAGGACAAATGACGTGTTGTGTAACGTAGCCACAAGCGTCCTCGCTTGTGGGCTGCTCCAGCCCACAAGCGAGGACGCTTGTGGCTACGATCCGACAACTGGTCTCTTGAACTTGCACTACGGACTAGTGAAAACCACCCTGCCCACGCCAGAGTGGCGTGGGCAGAGTGTTCTCGGAAGCGTGGTGCCGCTTGCCCGTGTAGGGCACAGACGAGGCATTTCTCCCTGACCGCGCGACTGGCAGATTCCAGATCACGGGCTTCCTTAAAAGATGAAGCTGTTGAAGCCGAGCACATTGTACCCGATGTTGCCGATCGGATCCAAGTTCCAGTAAACGTTGTTCGGACTGAACACGCCACCGTTGGCCACGATCGAGCCAAAGAGGGCAGACACGGTCTGAGCGGCAACGGTCTGGACGCCCGTGCCCGCCTTGTCCTCGACGAGGGTAAATGGATCGGTGGTGATGGTTACACCTCCGGGGGCGGGGACGATGGATCCGGTGCGAATTCCGCCATCGAAGGGCAGTATGGTCGGCACCCCGACAACCGGTATAGATAGCGGGCTGCCCGGCGCGAACACGCCGAACAAGCTGCCCGGCGCTGTCCCAAGACTGACTTCCATTTCGTTCGACACGCTGACCAGGTTCATGATGAGCGTGTTATTGCCATTACCGCTGACGAGGAACATATCCTGACCGACGGTGACACCTTGTGTCGTTTGTTTGGTGAAGTTCTGTCCGAGAACCCACATGGTGTTGCCAACGGTGGCCACAGCGAGTGTGGTTGTGATTGTGACGCCATTGATGACGGTTGGCGGTGTCCCGTACCCGGTAAAACTATCGACTTCGGTAATGTTCAGATTGCGACCGACCGAGACATTGTTCAACGTGACCATGCCGTTGGTCGGCAGGAAGTACATGTTCAGATCGGCCCTGCGGCCCAGCGCGAGATCCGTCTGGGTGACCGCGAGGAGAACATTGTCCAGGACGACGCCGGTGCCAAAACCCGGAGCGACGGAGCTGTTGACGGCCAGGCCCGGAGCGCTGCCACCACTGCCGGTACCGGCGCCGAAGCCCCAGCTCAGCAACGCGGTGCCTTCGATCGTGCTGTTGATGAGGGCGAAGTTGCCGTTGTTATTGCAGATCTCGGCTTCCAGCTCGCGGACCGTGAGGCTGCTGAGTTGGATGTCGTCGACGTTGTTGCCCGCGACGATGTCCAAATCGTTGACCACATTGGTGCCGGTGAGGAAGTTGCCGGTCCCGGCCGACAGCGTATCCACACGCAGAATCGATGCGGTGGCCTGGCTGTCGCTGATGTTGGTGCACACGCCTCTTCCGCGAGCGTTGCCCAACTGGATCAACACCGAACCGTTGTTGACGACACTGCCGGAACCCGTGTTGAACGTGTCCGTGGCCACGTTGACATTGTACGCACTCCCACCCGAGGGGGAGCTTTCCATATTGTTCGTGCCGGAGAAGCCATGGTTCGCGATGATCGTGAGCGTCCGCGGCGCGGCATTATTGGTCTGAAGATTCGTGAGCTGACCGACTTGGTTGATCGGGTTGTTATTGAAACCACCCACACCACCCACCGGCTGCGTAATACCCTGGGTTCCTTGCGCTGCATTCGCCGCGTTGGACGTGAACAGGTCGTTGACAACATTGATCGTCGCGGCAGTCCGACCCGATTCGATATCCCACTGTTCGAGATCAGCCTTGGCGATCTTGGTGTTGATCACGCTGATCAGCGGATCATTATTCGTGCTCGTCCTGTTGTTATTCAGGACGCGGCCATCGTAGAGGTGGCCGAAAACGTTCGAAGTTCCCCCCGTCCCGATGTTATCTTGCGTGCAGCCGAGCTGTCCCGTGAGGCTCGTGACGCCGATCGTGGCTCCGGCGCAGTCCTGGAGGGCGAGGCCAGGAGTGGTGGCGAAAGACATCGTGACAGTCGTCGTGACCGTACCGCTGACACTGACCGAAGTCGTGCCCGCAACGACAGGCGCGCCCAGCGTGCCGACGATGAGGTTCGTAGGGCTCCCCGAGGTTTGGGGGGCGCGGCCTTCCCAGACGTTCAGGTTGCCGGTCGTAAGCCCATTGATGCTGACCGAGTCGGAGCCTTCGCCGGTGATGAAGGTAGCCGCACCCGCGATGACACCGGCCACGCTGATGTTGTCGGTACCTCGGGCGGGTGTACCATTATTACTCAGCTCGTTGATGCCGGTCTGAATGAACAGCTTGCCGGTCTGGACCCTGGTCAGGCTGATCGTGTTGTTGCCGGTGTCATTATTGATGCCGTTGTTGGTGCCGTCCGTGTCGCTCCCGCCCGGGACCACCGTCATGCCCATCGTCGTCCCGCAGGTGCCGCCGCCGAACAGGCTGCTGGTCATGAACAGGACGTTCGTGTTGACCAGGATCTGGTTCGCCGTGACGCTGGTCATCGTGACCGTATCGGTATTGCCGCTGTTGGTGTTTTGCAGATTGATGATGAAATCGCCTGGGATGCTGAAGCCCGAGGCGGTGACCGAGTCCGGGCCGCTCGTCAAGTCGACCTGGATGCTGGTGACGGAGGACATTGGGAATAGCGCAGACCGGCCGCTGTTGATGGTCGTCAGGAAGATGCCGAGCGAGCTGAGCTGAGTGACTCCGGAAACCATGATGAATTGACCGGTCGCATCCTTGGTGATGCTAATGCGGTCGACCGCGGTAGAGGAGTTAGACGTCGGCATACCGCTATCCGACTTGATCTCGAGGACGCCATTGGTCCCGATGCCCTTGGGGGCGGGGAGGAAGTCGGCAAACACGTTGCCGCTGCCACCACTCAGGAGGGTGCGGTCTTCGAGGTTTTCGAGGATCAAGGACGGCCGCAAGGGCTTGATTCGACTGATTCGACTGTTTCGAGCTTTCATCTGCATCATGGCGATGCCTCCGCAAGTAGAAGAGACAGGGCGAAGAAACCCACCGCGGGTCCTCGCCATTTCAACGGATTTACCCTCGTCAACGTGACGTGGTTCGTTTTTTGGGAACGATCGCGGACCCCTCAAGGGGTCTGGAGGAGCCGGGTGGGTCCGTCTGGGAACCCGCGCCGGGCAGAAGGTTTCGGTTCCGCGTGGCCCGCAGCGAGCCACCGGTGGCCAAGGACCTGCGCACTCTCCTCCTCTGTAAGCGTTGGTCTGCGCTGACACCACAGCCTTTCGGCATTAGAATGGGGAGCATCAACCCCGCAGGCGCGCAGACCAAGCGCCCGGGGCTGTCAGGCCGGTGAGGATCTTTGCTTGGCGGCGAGCCCTCACCGGCCGCTCTTGCTCGGCTCGGTCACCGGCCCGCGCGTGGGCCGGCTCAGTGCTTCAGCCCGACTCCCAGAGGGAGCGTGGGCTGGCGACGCGTATGGCTAGGGATTCTCCCTGCTCTTGACTTCCCGCAAGAGGAAGGCCCGAGAGGGCGAAGCGCCCCAAGGCCACACCGACGTTTCGTGGGTTACTTCGATTGCCGACGATCACATTCGAGATGCAGCCTGTCTGCCAGCGCGGGTTGAGACGCGTTGCGATTCAACTCGGGACTTAGCAGAGGACCGGAACGAACATCCGGCTACGGGCCACAGCACGAACGTTAGATCCCGGATCAGGCAGGGAAGACAACAAAGCGCAGGGGGGGGTGGAATTGTTGGGCGCCTGAGTCGGTAATCCGTCAAAAACTAACTACTAGTAAGCGTACGTCTCCTTGGGCAGAGTAAACGTCTCCAAACCGAGTTAATTTTTTCCTTACCGATGACCGAACAGGTTCGGCACTGTCCTTTGCGACAAAACCTTAGCAGCAGGAAGAATTCCAGCTGCCAGTTGGCGTACCTGAATGTATCCGGTTGTACCCCTTTTGCCCATCCATGTCAATTGCAAATCTTGAACATTTCCGCGTTTTCCTGGAGTACCAACGCTGCCGGAGGGGAGCTCGAAAGGGACAACGCATAGCCACTCGATAACATAGTCAGATATGATCACTCTTCTCTGAAATACCGCCTGTTCCCGAATTCCATTCGGAATTCCCTCTGGCCGATCGTTCTTACAATCGGGAATCTATACTTGCCCAATTTTCGGTTAATGTCAACGGTAAATTCTCAAAAAAAGCAAACAATCGGCACGATGACTATTCACGGATTTAACTGTATGCATGAGTAAATTGATCTCCGGGGCCGTTTCCAAAAGGGGTCTGGAACCAAATCGGTTTCCAAAAGGGGTCTGGAACCAAATCGTGTTCGGCACGGGGATTGGCATCGGGAGCTTTCTTCAGCCCCGTTCACGGGGGCTTGCCGCGGCTGCGGTGTAGGCCCGGCGTTGACGCCGGGTGACGCGTGGTCCCAACACCGCCACACCCCCGTTCACGGGGGTTCTCGGTGTTGGGGCTGGAGCCTGCCGAGGCGCGTCCCCGGCTGAAGCCCACCCTCCGAGAACCCCCGTTCACGGGGGTCCGGAACCTGTTGCGGCGGCCGCCGACCCGGCGTCAACGCCGGGCCTACACCGCAGCCGCGGCAAGCCCCGTGAACGGGGCTATAAAAAGAATATGAAGATATCAAGACTATTGGTCTAGATTGTAATTTTAGAGTTCCAGCCCCCTTTTGGGAACAGTCGGGGCGCCGTTCACGGCTGGAGTCCGGTTTGGGTTTTACGGATCACCTTGCCGTCCTGGAAGGTCACGCGGATGCTTTTGGAGCCCAGCTCCCAGACGATCTCACCCTCTTGGATCTGCGGCCGGGTCTTGTCCTCGAACGGCTTGAAGGTCTGGTTCTGGAAGCGATACGATCCGTCCAGGCCAAGCCCCGGGGCGCCGAGAATCGCTTCCACTTCCTGTTGCGTCATATAGGGATGAATTTTATCGTAATTAGCCTGGGAGATCCCTTTGCGGTCCGCGCAGCCCGCGAGCGCCAGGGCGAGGACCAGGCCCAACCTCGCCCAGGAGGCGGCCCCTCGTTGGTGCACCAGCCCCGTCACGTTGCCTCGGCCTTCTGAGTCGTGTCGCTCTTGAAGATCTTGAGGGTGCGCAGCTGCATCAACACTTCGTGAAAATCCCTGGGCCGATCTTCCCGTCTCTTGGACAGGCACCGCAGCACCAGGGCTGCAAACTCGTCGGTGATATCGGGGTTGTAGATTTGCGGCGACACCGGCTTTTCGTTGATATGCTTGCTGAGCAACTCCTGCGCACTTTGCCCCCGGAAGGGGGGACGCAGGGCCACGATCTCGTAGGCGCTGACGCCAAAGCTATAGATGTCCGCGCGCCCATCGAGCGGCTCGCCCCGGATCTGTTCGGGTGACATGTAAGTGCGCGTGCCCATCGAGCGGCTGCGGCGCCGGCTGTACCAGTGGCGCTTGGCGACGCGCGCGGCCAGGGCGAAGTCGATGATGCGGACCTCGCCGGCACTGTTGGCCAGGATGTTGTCCGGCTTGACATCGCGATGGACCCAGCCGCTGGCATTCATGTACGCCAGCGCCGTCGCGGTCTGCCGGAGGATATCATGCGCCTTTTCGCGTAGAAAATCAGTCTGTTTGCGGACGATCCGCAGCTTGACGCTGCCCGCCGGGAAGAACTCCATGATGAAAAACGGATTCTCCGGATCGCGGACGAGCTGCGTGATCTTGATGATGTTCGGGTGCGCCAGCTTCCGGCCGACGTCCGCTTCATGAAACAGCATGCGGCGGTGCTCGGGGCTGCGCGTATTCTCCGGCAATAATTGCTTCATGGCAAAGTGCCGGCCACTGGCAATTTCGACGACTTCCCAGACCTGGCTGGTTTGTCCGGTCATCATCAGGTTGGCCTGGCGGTACCCCGCCGCCGGATCGGGCCGGCTGCGGCGGGCTTGCCCGCTTTTCTGCTGCTGAAGGGCGACGACGACGAT
>JBGQLF010000454.1:0-7608 GCA_041499985.1 Gemmataceae bacterium | reverse complement strand
GACGAAGACCTGCCCGGCCACCAGGTAGCAGGCGACACACACGCCCCAACACCCGAGCGCACTGACCACTAGCCCCAGAGGATAGCCCACGGCCAAGACGGTCAGTCCCAACGTCCAGACTCCCAGTCCCAGGAGCATGATGCGGCGCATCGGCAGGCGGAGGAACAGCATCGGTAACAATGCCAGGCTCAAGACTTCGATGCCCTGCGAAATGGTCAACGTCGGACTGAGCCAGGCCCGCGGAACGCCGAGGTGCTCCAGAAGTAGCGGCGTGCACTGGGAGCTGAAAGCAAAGGTCAGGCTCACTCCCAGACTACCAGCACAGTAAATTGCGAACGATCGCTCGCGCAACAGGTGGAGAGCGGCCGCCGGCGCCAGCCAGTAGCCGCGTCGAGGTTGCGGCGGGGTGTGCGGCAACGTCAGGGCGTAACCACTCAAGGTGAAGGCAAGCAGGCTCGCCAGGCGACTGGCATCGGCCAGTTCGCTAGAGGGCTGGTCGGGACGAAGTCCGGCCAGCACGGGGTACAGCCAGGCAGGGTCGCTGAACCAATAACCCAGCAGCCAACCGGGGACCACCCAGCCGACCGTCCCCCAGAGGCGGATCACGCCAAAGTCCTGGTGCGCATTGGCCAATTGCGCCAGGCAGAGAGCGGTGCCGAGCGTGATCACCGGGGTCAGGACCATCCAGAGGCCGAAGTTGGTCCAGAACACGGCGACCGGCGTGTGCAGCGTCGGCATCAGCCACAGGAGAGCGCCCGCGACCAGGCTACAGAGGGCGACGCAGCGTTCGGCGGGGCACCAGCGATCGGCCACCTGTCCAGCGATTAGCGGCGAGGCGAGGGAGCCGAAGGCCTGGGCCGCGAAGGTCCAGCCGAGTTCCACGGGCGTAAAGTTCCGATCGTTCTGAAGCCAAAGGCTGAACAGCGGAATCCACGCCCCCGGCACGGCGAATTGCAAGAACATCAACAGCGCCAAACGCCCACGCACCAGTCCACGACCACCAGGGGAGACAGGGGTTCATCGGGCCCTCCCAGGCCACATCCGTTCCGGCCCATTCTATACAAGAAGGGCGGGCCACCCAGCAGGAAGGGGTCATGGGCCAGGGATCAGAGAAGAGGGATCAGTACTCAGTACTCGATATTGCCCCCTGCCCTTCGGGTGGCGGTTGCTGGTCGTGGTTGGAGAGGTCCATGCATTGCGTTGCGTTTCCCCTCTGGGGGCCCCGCAACGTATTGGGGGGCAACGCAACACCAAGAAAGTTACGACAAAGACCGTTCAGGTTGTCGATTGTCCCCCAGCGAGCGATTGGTGAGAAGGCTTCAGCGGGAAGCGGGCATATCCTGCAAGCTATAAACGAGCAATTTGCCCAAAGCTCGTGCAATGCGGCTCAACGTGTCGATGGTGGTATTGGCTTGCTTGCCGGTCTCCAGGCGCGACAGCGCCGCCTGATCGATGCCGGTTCGCTCGGCAAGCTCAGCCAGCGTGAGCTGTTGCCGTTCCCGTTCTTTCTTGAGACCCAGCATAATCTCCTGAGTGGCCAGGAATTCACCCAGAGGCACCGTATCTTCGTGACCACCCTCGGCAAGGAGCTGTTCGACGGTAGGCTTGGAGCGCTGGTAGCGCTCACGAGCCGCGCGCAGTTGAGCCGTCTCCTCGGTGGTGCGGTTCGCAGCTCGGGTAACGCGACGGATGGTCATGGTTTTCGTCTCCTGCGCGGTGGCACTTCGTAAGCAGTTACGGGCTTGATGGTGCGCGGATCATCATCCACAGGCTCCCACACGACGATGAGGTGCTTACCTGTCTTGGTCCATCCGAAGGTGGCAGGGCGCCCCGTCGAGTCGCTTGGCACCGTCTCGTTGTTTGGATTGTCCATGACATCATCCACCTCATCCTGCGTGATGCCATGCTCAACCACGATGTGGACGAAATTGCCGTCCGGGTCGTCTTCTAGATCCCAGATGACTACGGTCTCACGCACACTCGTCCTTTCGCCTCATCGGCAAGAGGTTTCTATCTCTTGATATTTATTACAAAAAGAGGGATAGGTCAACATGATTCCTTTACGGGGTTCGCGATTCAGTACCACGGCCGCCCGTGACGCTGGGCGGTTGGCCACTGCATTTTCTAGTGGCGAGAGCGCACAGCCAGGGGTAGCCTGACCGGGACCTTGCACCCACGGCACTTCCGGAGGACGGCCCATGACGCTCCCCCATGACGACTCCCGCGCTCCCAGCCCTTCTTCGCCTCGTCCCGAGAACCTTACCCCAGCCGAGGACGCCAGCCGTGCCCAGGCGATGCCCCCGACCGGCTCGGCTACGGATCCGGACGTGGCCGTCACCTTGGCGCCGAGCACCGGCCCGGCCGTGGGTCCCAGTTCCGAGACCGCCACTCTGCCGCCGGTCGCACCCAGCCCGGCTATCCAGAACCTGCTCCTGCGCTGGCAGAAGATGCGGCAGCAGGGCAAGAGCCTGGCCGCCGAGGACTGCGCGACGCTCCAGCCGAGGAACAGGAGTACGTGGCCGAAAGGAGACAGGCCAAGCGGACACGCCAAGGCGGTGATGCTGGAGAAGCTGGCCGTTTGTTGACGCTAAGGCGGGTTGTGGCAAACCTTGTCTCTCAGAAGGGCGGCCTGTGCAGGAAAAGAGACGGCGATTCTCCGGGGCCGGTGGGCGTTTAGTCGTCTGGGAGGGGACATCGCTGTCTGAGCGAAGGCGCGCTGACCAAGGCGTCGCGGCCGATCACCACCGCTTATGTGCGATTATCAGACGGTGGCAAGCCTCGACGCCAAAGTCACACGCACGACCTTCAGAACACAGTTCCCGGCGCCCGACACAAGCCTCACCCTTTCTCCACGAAAAGCACGCGGACTTTGCGCTTCTCCGTCTTGAATGTCAGCCCAGTCTGGGCGGTAATGTTCTTGAGCACGCCCTCGGGGTCTCGGTTCGGGTCCGGACGGGTGAGCACGCGCGTGCTAATATGGAAATACCATCGGACTGTGCGTTTCGGCGTTTCTGCCAAATCCTTCACGAGTCGGCGGCCAATGTAGGCTCCGGTTTCGGCGAGGAACTCATCGAACGTGCCACTGCCGCCAGGCGTGCCGCCGCCATCATTGGGTTTGACGGCGAACAGATCGACTTGATCGGCCTCCCGGTTCGCACGCGGTTTCGATTCGTACTTCCCACCGACGACGATCACTTCCCGCTCCACTTCTCTCAGTGTCAGTCGAACAGGGAGGTTGAGTTCCTCGCGCAGGATCTGTTCCAACCGCGGGAGGACCTTCTCCGGGGGCGCACCAGCTCGCGTGACGAATTCTCCTGGGACTTGCTTGAACCGCCAGTTCTCGTCGACCTCGATCTCTTGACTCGGGACTCCCAGGGCGTTCAAAAGCATAACCAGTGTCACGCCATCTGAGTTGGGTGCCAATGACCAGAACTCGACGTTGTTGCCGTCCCAGCGGTAGCTCATCGAGATGTTGGCGGAATCCATGTTGGGGAACCGAAACTTGCAATAGTCTGCGCGGCTGGCCGGGAACGGGGCGGCCACGCGCTTCAGGAGTTCGCCCTCTTTGAGCCCGTAAACCCGGCGAAACGCGGCTCTCCAGGCGGGTTCCGGAGGTTCGTCGTTCTGCTTCTCCCCGGCAGCGGCTGACGCTCCCGGGAGGGGCTTCGCCGTAACCCCGGCCTTCGCGGCGGCCGAGGCGTCGATGGCTCGCAGAGCAGTGGCGAGCTCACCCCATTGGTAATCATTCGTTGCCTCTTGCCAGAGCTTGAGGAGAATCGGAAAGGCTGCCTTGGCTTCGGCGCCGATCTGGCCAAGGTAATGAATCGCCCGTTGTTGGGCGGCCGCTCCGCTGCCATTCTGAACTCCGGTCAATGCATCCGTCAGGATCGGCACCAAGGCAGCAGCGCGCTTCTCGATCTTCCAGATCGCTCCGGCGGCATCGACGCGGACTTGCGGATCGGGATCTTTCAAGGCTGCGTGTAGGTCGGGCAACGCCCCCTTGGCCTTTGGCCCGAGTGCGCCCAGGCCCTGTGCGGACATCATGCGGGCATACGGTCCCTGTTCCTCATGCAAGCCCTCCAACAGCACGGGCACCGCTTCCTTCGGATCGGCCCCGATGAAGCCGAGGGCCAGCAGGGCATGTTCTCGGTTCGATGAATCCTTACGGTTCCGGGCTATTGCCACCACGATCGAAGTCAACTCCTTGGCGTCGGGCCCGATCGATGACAGGGCAAGGATCGCCGTCCAACGCTCCTGGCTGGGAGCGGCCTCATTGGTCACGATCTCGGTGTACGTGGCCCGATCCACTTGCCAGAGGGCCTTGGCCGGAGGCGTCTGAACCATGCCCTTGACCACCATCGCTTCTCGCAGCGCCGGCACGGCGGCCCTGGCCTTTGGGCCGAGCTCGCCAATGGCTTCGGCAGCTGTCTGGCGCGTGCGGTAGTCCTTGTCTTTCAAGGTTCTGATCCACTCACTCAGCGGCTTGCCTCGGGAGACCGGGTCCGCTTGGTCCGCGTCATCTGCAAGAGCCTGTACCGATAACTCATCCTTCGTCTCGGCCAAGACTTGGACAGAGGCGGCTGCGTCCCCGCCGCCGACCAGCTCCCGACCCGGAAGAACTACTGCCGCCGCTACCGCCAGCACCACCCAGCACCAGCGCGGCGTCCGCCGATGAAATCCGGTCGCATGCTTCATGATGTACTCCAGGCGTTTGGCGGTGACCTCGGCCGGGCGCACCCCGGGAAAGGCGATCACCGCTCGGAGCCGTTGTTTCAACTCCAGTACGCCCAACAAGCAGCGGGCGTAATCCGCCGGGCGGCACCCCAGGCCCGCCACGACCTCTTCGTCACAACAGCGCTCGGCTTCCCGGTACGCTTCCCGCACGGCCAAGGCGAGGATGGTGACTTGCCAGAGCTGGCTCCAGGCAGCCGCCACCAGTAGGCTGTCAGTGGGGTTCATCTTGCTCTCCCTCCAGTCGGTTCAGCAGCGCCCGGAGTTCTTTCATCTCGTCCGCGCTGATCCCGCGGTCTTGGATCAGGTGGCGGAGCAGCGGTAGGGTCTCGCCGCCGAAGAGGCGATCGGTGAGATCGGCGACCATCTGTCGGATCACCTGGCTCGGCGGCACCTTGGCACTGTAGAGCTTGGTGCGGCGGTCGCGGCGGGTGTGGAGGTAGCCTTTGGCCTCCAGGCGGCGCAAGTAGGTTTGCACTGTGGTGTAGTCGAGTTGCCTCTCCTTGGGAAACGCCTCGAAGACCTGGCCTACGGTCGCCTCACCTAGGCCCCAGACGATGCGGGCCACTTCCATCTCTCCCTTGGAGGGGTCGGGGCGTTTTGCCATGGCAGGGTCCTTCTCGTTGCGTACAAGTGTACTTGATTCTAAGTACACTTGTAATTAAGTCAAGACGGACCAGCAGAATTTAACTATGAGGGAGTGGCCGCAATCAATTACTCCCCCGCGCGCGTCGCCTATCTTGGAAGCATGATCCTGTACGGCGGCGCCTCGTCTCGCAGTCGCACCCTTGTCAGTTCTAGTGGCATGGTGTGCTAGCTGTCACAGGAACCTGCCGGAAATGCCCTGATTTCTAGGTCTAAAGATGACCACAGAAGCCTCCCTCCTCAGAGTCGACTGTATGCGACTCAATCTCTCCGTTCGAGTGCTGAAAATCGCGGGTGATTTGGCTGGGACGATCGGATTCTCAACCAAGGGGTCAGGCCAGCCGCGCAGTTTTGTTTGTGGTAATCGGCGTTTTCAGCAACATGGTTATTGACCGGCAGTCCAATGCACCGGAATTGACGGACGGCTCTTCTCCAGTATTGCGTCTGAGGGATCCGATGTCGGCACTCCATCGTGTCTACTTTGGTGTAGTGCGAAGCGAGAGCAGTTCGCATTTGCGTGTGCCGCCTCGGTGCCCCGGGCTGTGTCCATCGTGGCAAGAGCGCACCGCTCACCCAGCCTTGGCACACAGCTAGCGAAGTCGGATGGGGCCGCTGGGACTAGCGAAGATGCCGCCGCCCGGGTAGGTTGGCGGCGTTCCTGCCTGGCACCGTCCTGGCCGATGTCGTGGTACGCGGCTGCAGGAACTTACCCCTGATTCCCTGTCCCGTAGGAGGGCGGCCCGTGGCTGACACGTTTTGCGTTCCGAGAATCACCCCCATGCGCTTCGGCTGCATCCTGACCGCCTTCGGGCTGATAACAGTCACCGGCGCGCTGGCCCTGCCGCTCGTGGCCGAGTCGCCGCCGGCCATCGTCATCGACGGACGGTTCGACGACTGGAAAGACGTACCCGCTTACAAGGATGCGCCGCACAACGAACATGACACCGAGCACAAGGGCCGGCAGGACCAGCCGCAGCATGTCGAGCACGCGGACGTGGACCTGCTCGAGTACAAGTTGACGCACGACGCGGACAACCTGTACGCCTACTTCAAGGCGCGTGGCGTCATCGGCCGCACGCAGTCCGCCGCCCCGGGCCAACCGGCCGGCCGTTACTACGCCATCCTCACCATCGACGTCGATGAGGATGAGAAGACCGGCTATTGGCTGCACGAGGGCGGATTTTACCCCACCAGCGGCGGCTATGATGTCAACGCCGAGCTCGAGTGGTACGGCGGCCGGCTCAACACCGGTCATTACATCAACCACGCCTGCCGTAACCAGGCCGAGCTCGACCAGGCGTTCCTGGATCAGTCGTCCGGGCAATACCAGAAGGGGCACAACGGGCCCTACCCGGCGGGATTCCTGCGCCTGGGGCCGGGGACGTACCCGCATTACACGGAGTGGGTTTATCACGACAACGGCACTCTCACCTTCGTGCGCGACAAGGGGCCCCAGACCCTGGGCGTCCTCACCGGTGCGCTGTCCGCCGACGGGCATGAGCTGGAGATGAAGATTCCCCTGAGAGGCTTTCTGGTCGATCCGAAGGGACAGCCGACCATCAGGCTGGGACAGAAGATCAAGGTCTCATTCTCCTTGGAGGCCAGCGGCGAACTGGCACAGGACGGGCGGTGGGCGTCGAACACCGGCGCGCCGATCCGCGGCTACGTGCTGGAAGCGGCGCGGAAGTGAAGTGGACCCCAAAAACTGGACCAGGGGGTGAGATAGATTCCTGGAGGTGGAAGCCTCCAGGAAACCAGCTCATCATCATGGAGCAGGAGGAAATGGAGGTATTCTATCGTAAAACAATCCGCGCTCGGAATCGCGTCGTGCACGGCTTTCCGGTTGGTCGTACTCTGCGGCCTCGGCGTTGCTGTGGCCTTCGCGACCATGCTTCCTCCCGACATTGTCTTGCCTCCTGAGACCGCTGCCGCAGGTCGTTCACGCAGGGCCTACCTCCCCGAAGGACCCGACTTGGCCCGGATCAGCGACACCTGGCCCGCTGTGCTCGCGGCCATCCGGGCCGCAGTCTTGTCCCTGCTCCAGACCGCCCAGGGAACCTGAGCCAACCTTCCCCGCCGTGCCTCCTCGACGCGGCCGGCTGGCCGAGCGTACAATAGACGTTATCGGGAATAAGGAATAAAATGAACGCATGATCACATACAAGGCACTCCAGGCGGACCGGCGACAGTTTCTGGCTCTCACGGGCCTGACGCTCTCGGAGTTTCAACTTC
>JBGQLF010000453.1:0-7609 GCA_041499985.1 Gemmataceae bacterium | reverse complement strand
CGGTTCCTCGGTGTAGCCGTGCTGATGGCTTTGTGTTCGGCCCTGATTAACAAGAGCCTGCGCGGCGGTCTGGTAGTCGTCGGTGGCATCAACCTGGGCGGCTCCATCGACCCGCTGCACAACGCCATCGACGCGGTGGAACTCGCCGTCGAGAAGGGGGCCTCGGTGGTGCTGATGCCGGTATCCGCGCGGAAGCAGCTTTTCGACCTGTCCGACGACCTGGCGACCAAGGTGACGGTCGTGTTCTACAACGACGCCCGCGAGGCGTTCATCAAGGCCATTGCGGACTGATAAACCAGGCAGAGTTTACGTCCTGCGAGACCAGGGGACCGTCTTGATAATTGATGTGGGGCAAGAAGTGTCCATTTTCCCCTGCGTCGAGTCCGAACCTGGTCCACGCCCTGTCTGTCCCTTTCACCGCGAGACTTCTACAATACTGATTCGTTTGTCGCCCCACCCACCGCTTTGTGGACCGTGAGCGCATGAATGACGCTGCCAAGCCTTCTCTTAACCACCGTCCCGCCACCTGGGCCCTGGCTGTCGGCTTTGCCCTCATTTACCTGTCCTGGGGAACGACCTATCTGGCCATCAAGGCCGGTGTTCGCGCGTTTCCGCCAGCCTTGTTCGGGGGTGTTCGCGTTACCCTGGCCGGGTTCATCTTGCTTGCCTACCTCGGGCTGCGCGGCGAATCGATTCGCTTGGCTGGGCGTGATCTGCTGTGGATGACCGTGGTCGGCGTCTTCCTGTTTGTGGGCGGGAATGGCCTGATTACCGCGGGCGAACAGTTTGTTCCCTCGGGCGTGGCTTCCATCCTGGTGGCGACGACGCCGTTGTGGATCGCGTTGCTCGAAAGCCTCTGGCCCTGGGGAGATCGGCTCACCGCTCAGGGATGGATGGGACTCCTGCTTGGGCTGGGGGGCGTCCTGGTATTGCTGGCGCCAAAGCTCGAGGACAGCGGCTCCTTACAGTGGCGCGGAACGCTGCTCGTGCTGGGTTCCGCGCTGGCGTGGGCGATCGGCTCGTTTGTCCTGCGGCACCGGCGGCCACGAGGCTCGCACCTGGCGGGGGCAGCCTACCAGATGCTCCTGGGCGGCGGCAGCCTCACTCTGCTCGGGCTGACCCTGGGTGAAGCCGCCGAGTTGACCGCCGAGCGCTTTACCCCCACAGCGATCTTTGCCTTCTTCTACCTGCTTGTGGTCAGCTCGCTCGTCGGCTTCGTCGCCTTCAACTGGTTGCTCGGGCATGTCTCGGCTGCCCTTGTCGGCACTTATGCTTATGTCAATCCAGTGGTGGCGCTTCTGGTTGGCTGGCTCGTCGGCGGGGAAGAGCTGACCTCCTGGATCGTCGGCGGCATGATCGTAATTCTGTTGGGAGTGGTGCTGGTCCGTTCGGGAGGTATCCGCCTCGCCCTGACGCCTCGCGCGACTACCCCTTCCGCGCCAGCTGGAAGTCGAGTGAATCACCCAACCAAGCCGCGCAGCTCGACCGCGGTAGCAGAATCCTGTCCCAGCAGCCCCGGCGACTAGCCGCCATAATGAGCAACGATACGGGAGATGATGTTGATCACACGGCGTTCGCTGACACCATAGTTCCGCGCTACGTCCGCGGCGGCTTCGCAAACCGCCCGGAATTCGACCTGTTCGATCGGCATACCCGATTCAACAGCTTCGGCCCGTAAACCGGGTCCGCTCAAAATCAGCACAGCAGCATGAATCGTCAGGGCCGCCCGCGCCTCGGACACGCCGCGCTGGGTCAACCAGGTATGCTGGCGTTGCAGAAGAGCTTCAAAACCGCGGGTGAACTGGTCCTCATCCCATTGTCCAGCCTGAAAACGCTGTAGCTGCCGATAGAGAGGGCGCGCCAGCCGCGGCAATACCAGTTCCATCAGCTGCTTGCTCATGACTCTGCCTCTCTCTTCTGGAGAATGCCTGCGCCGGCAGCTGCTAGCGCCCGCTCGCCAACAGACTAACTCAACCTGCTCGCCACCCAGTTAATTGTACGCCGCTTCGGCAGCGAGGGCAAAAGATGCTTTGGATTCGGCCCGTGCCACTTTTCTGCGGACGGGCCGACCAGACGACCTGGAGCGGCCTGGCTGGTCTTCAGCTGCGCCCGCGCTTACGCAAGTGCCGCCGCCACCACATTGGAAACCCGCGCCAGGAAACGGCCCTCTTCGTCCTGAGGCTGGGTCGTCAGCAGAAGGCAAAACGCATTCCGCTCCGGATCGAGCCAGCATAAGGTGCCAGTGGCTCCCCAGTGGCCGTAGGCTTGCGGCCCAAGCAGATCCCCAAAATTGGCGGAGTGGCTCGGCCATTGGAGCCGCCATCCCAGGCCCCAGGGCCGACAACGGCGTTCCTCTTCCGGAACCTGTGGCATCCCCGCCAACTGATTCGTCGTCATGGCCCGCACCGTCGCCGGGGCGAGAAGGCGCACGGCGCCGAGCGTGCCGCCCGCCAGCATCAACTGGCAAAACCGTGCCAGATCGACGGGCGAAGTGATCAAGCCGCCCCAGGGGGCTCCAAAGCTGAGCCAGTAAGGCGTGTTCCAGTGCCAGTCGGTCTTCTGTTGCTCCGCGCCGATCCGAACCGCGGCAATCCGGGCCTTTTTCTCCGGCTGCCAGCCGAGGGACGTATCGTGCATGCCCAGGGGCTGAAAGATCTCGCGTCGCGAGAATTCCGCCAGGGTAATCCCCGTAATCTGGTGCACGATCTCTGCCAGCATGGCAATGCCCATGCTCTGGTAGCTCACCTGGGTGCCCGGTGGAAACCGCAGCGGCAGCCGGCACGTTTCCTCGATGAAGGTCTGCAACGGCGCATGAGAGGCGCGGAGAGCGTCGTTGTTGGGCACCATGTCCGGCAGCCCCGAAGTGTGCGTCAGGAGGTGCCGGATCTGCACGGTGCCTTTGCCGTTCTGGCCGAACTTGGGTACGTAGGCCGCCACTTTGTCTTCCAGAGCTACTTCGCCGCGCTCGACCAAGAGCATGATGGCCGTGGCCGTGAGAGGCTTGGTGATCGAGGCGACGAGGAAGAGCGCGTCGTGCCCCAGGGACGGGGCGCCGCTTTCGGGACGCTGGCGACCGAAAAAGCGCGGCTCCACAGTCCGTCCCTGGCGGCCCACACACAGCGCCGCCGCGGGCACTTTATCGGTTCGGGTCCAGTGCTCCAGCAGATCGTAGGCGCGCTGTAGACGGGCTGGCACAAAACCGATCTCCTCGGGCGGGACATTCTCAAGAGCAGCTGTCATGGCCTCAAGGTCCTCCGCAGTGGGGGGGCAAATGACGTGTTGTGTCACGTAGCCACAAGCGTCCTCGCTTGTGGGCTGGAGCAGCTCACAAGCGAGGACGCTTATGGCTACGAGCCGACAACAGGTGCCTGGATCCGCCACCAGGAAGAGCCCGACGAAAACAGAGTCATCATATGGTTGCAGTTAGCGTGCACAACCCCCATAATCAGGACCCAGGGATCAGGGATCAGGACTCAGGACTTGGAATCCTGAGTCCTGATCCCTGATCCCTGATCCCTGAACGAGGGCAACCGATGCGTTTGCGATTATGGCTGATTCTCCCGTTGGCGCTGCCGGGGTTGGTGCTGCCGGCCCTGTTGGATGGAGCCGATCCGGCGCTCCCCGTCATCACCTGGAAAAAGACCGTCGTGGACAAGGTCTTCCGTTCCGAAGGCGTGGCCATCGCGGATGTGAACAAGGATGGCCGGCTGGATATCCTCACGGGCGACGTTTGGTATGAGGCGCCGGATTGGAAGATGCACGAAATCCGCAAGACCGAATCGTACGGCGACGGTTCGGCTCCGGGCCGGAAGGGTTATTCCCGGAGCTTTGCCTGTTGGACCGAAGATCTCAACCACGACGGTTGGCCGGACCTCATCGTCATCGGTTGGCCGGGCGACGCCTGCCATTGGTACGAGAATCCGCAAGGCAAGACCGGCCATTGGAAGGAACACGTTATCTGGCACAGCGCCTGCAATGAGACGCCCCAGTACGTCGACCTGTTCGGCACCGGCAAACGAGTCCTGATCATGGGCACGCAGCCCCCGGGCAAGGAAGACCAGGGACAGATGGCCTGGTTCACCCCGCAGGCAGATCCGACGCAGCTCTGGGAAATGCATCCGATCAGTCAGCCCAGTGCCCCGGGCCAGGAGATCCCCGGAACACGGCGTTTCTCGCACGGTCTCGGCGTCGGCGACCTCAACGGCGATGGCCGGCTCGACGTCCTCTGCACGGGCGGCTGGTGGGAGCAGCCAGCCAAGGCGGATGGCAAGACCCCGTGGCAATTCCACCCCGCCAACCTGGGTGAGGCTTGCGCCGACATGGTTGCGTATGACGTCGACGGCGACGGCAAAGCAGATGTCATCAGCAGCTCGGCCCACCTCTACGGCATCTGGTGGCATCAGCAGCGGCCGGGGTCTGGCGCTCACCCCACGTTTCTGCGCCACGACTTGTTCCCCAAGCTGCTGTCGCAGACGCATGCGCTGCACTGTGTCGATATCAACGGTGATGGCCTGAAGGATTTGGTAACCGGCAAGCGCTGGTGGGCTCACGGCCCCAAGGGGGACGCGGATCCGAACAACCCGCCAGTGCTGTACTGGTTCGAGGCGAAGCGCGGCCAAGACGGCCTGATTCAATTCGTGCCGCACCTCATCGACAGTGACTCCGGGATCGGCACGCAGTTCGTGGTCGCCGACATCAATGGCGATCAGCTGCTCGACGTCGTCGTCTCGAACAAGAAGGGCACGTTTGTCTTCGAACAAGTGCGGGGCAAGGCGAAGTAGAGCTTTACCCCATTCGATTTCCATGAGGGAAGCAGCCATGAACAAGCAGATGCAAGTGTTGCGCGTGGTCCTCGGCGCTAGCATGCTCCTGGCGCTGGTGGTCCTGGTCCTGTCGCCGGTAAGCGCCGACGTCAAATCGGCGGAGGATTGGAGCGAACTGTTCAATGGCAAGGACCTGAGCGGCTGGGACACCTGGCTCGGAGTTCCGGATGGCGCCAAGGAGCCGACGGGGCTGAACAAAGATCCGCTCAAGGTCTATTCGGTCGTCGAGGTGGATGGCAAGCCGGCCATTCGGATCACCGGCGAAGTCTTTGGCGCCCTGACGAGCAAGCAAGAGTTCGAGAACTACCACTTACGGCTCGAGTTCAAGTGGGGCGAAAAGAAGTATCCCCCGCGCCTGAAAGATCGGCGTGACAGCGGCCTGCTCTATCATTGTGTTGGCGAGCAGGGCGTTGCCGGTGGGGCACGGAAAGCGTGGATGCAGTCGATCGAGTGCCAGATCATGGAGGAGGACTGCGGTGACTTCTACAGCGTCGGGGGGACAGGGGTCCCAGGACCGCTGGTGGACGTCGAAGGGGTTCGCCAGAATGAGAAGGGGCCGGTCCTCTACAAAAAGGGAGCGCCCAAAATCATCGGCGTGCGTAGCCGCATTGTCCGCGACGTCAACCATGAGAAACCGCTCGGTCAGTGGAACACCATTGAGCTGCTCTCGGTCGGCGGGACGAGTGTGCACATCGTCAACGGCAAGGCGAACCTGGTCTTGACCAACGCCCGCCGCAAAGTCGGCGACAAGGAAGAGCCGCTGACCAGGGGGAAGATCCAGTTGCAATCCGAAGCGGCGGAGGTTTATTACCGCAACATCGCCGTCAAGCCGTTGCGGCAGATCCCCAGTGAGTACTCGCGGTAACCGCCAGGATGAGCCCGACGCGCCAGCGAGAAGCTCCTCGCTGGCGCGTCGGGCTCATTTGATATCCCAAGACGTGGGCGGAGATTGGCAGCGATGGCCCATCCGGATC
Source organism: Gemmataceae bacterium (assembly GCA_041499985.1). Taxonomy (GTDB): domain Bacteria; phylum Planctomycetota; class Planctomycetia; order Gemmatales; family Gemmataceae; genus JBGQLF01. The sequence goes on along the minus strand of JBGQLF010000453.1, from coordinate 1,812 downwards.
GTCCTCAAACGGGCGCGGAACTCCTGGTTCGCCGGCTACGGGATCACGGTGTCCGCTTCGTTTTCGGCTATCCTGGCGGCCAGCTGACACCGGTATACGACGCGCTCTACCAGGAACGATCCATCCGGCATATCCTGGCACGCGACGAGCAGGCGGCGGCTTTCATGGCCGACGGCTATGCGCGAGCCACGCGGCGCCCTGGTGTCTGCTTGGCGGTGTGCGGTCCGGGCGTCTTCAATGCCGCCACTCCGCTCGCCACCGCGTTCACGGATTCGGTGCCGGTGCTGCTCATCAGCGGCCAGGTGCCAACGAATGGTCTCGGATTGCGCTCTGGCTACTACCACGAAAACGACCAGCTGAGCGCCTGTGCCACATTCACCAAGTGGCGGACCCGAGTTACGGCCGTTGAACAAATTGTCCCGCAGCTCGACCAAGCTTTCATCGCGCTCACCGACGGGCGCCCCGGGCCGGTGCTGCTCGAAGTTCCACTGGACATCTCACGAGCTGCAAGCACCCTGCCGTTGCCTCCCGGTCCGGCGCCGCCTCCTCCGCCACCTCGTGCCGCGTCGCCATCTGAGGTTCGCACGCTTGCTGAGCTGCTGGGCCGGTGGCGTAAGCCGTTGTTCCTGGCGGGTGGCGGTGTCCTGGCGGCAGGGGCCGAGTCGCTCCTCGTCCAGCTTGCGGAGCGCGTAGGTGCACCGGTCCTTACGACGCTCAACGGCAAGAGCGCCGTGGCTGCGGACCATCCGCTGGCCGCTGGGCTGACCTGGCGTGAAGCCACTTCAGATGTCTCGAACATGGAATCGATGTTTTCGCCGCTGTTCGCGCAAGCCGACGGGTTGCTTGCCATCGGCTGTCGCTTCACTCAGGCCGCGACCGGAAGCTGGGCGCTGCGCCTGCCCGCCGCGTTGGCTCAGATCGACATCGATGCGAGCGAGGTCGGTCGCCATTACGCAGTCACAATGGGCATCCACGCCGATGCCCGCGAGGCATTGAGTGCGCTGCTGGCTGCTCTGCCCGCAACCGCACGTTCCCGCTGGGCTCCGCCGCCTGCACCTCGAACACCGTGGCGTTTGCCGGGCATCGATCTGGTGGGGGCCCTGCGGCGGGTCTTGCCGCGCGATGGGATCGTAGCGGCGGATATCACCCGGTTGGCCTATATCTTGCTGGCGGAGTTTCCAGTCCATCAGCCGCGGACTTTCCTGCATCCGGCCGGGTTCGTCGCCATGGGGTATGGCTTGCCCGCGGCCCTGGGGGCGAAGGCGGCCTTTCCGGAGCGGACTGTCGTGGCTGTGGCGGGTGATGGCTGTTTCCTGATGAGCGGCATGGAGCTGGCCACGGCCGTGCAGGAAAAGCTGCCGGTCGTTGTCGTGCTGGTAAATGACAATAGCCTGACGCTGATCAAGACGACCCAACAGCGGCGGTATCAGAGTCGCTTTATTGGCGTCGATCTGCGCAACCCAGACTTTGGCCAATTCGCCCGCGCCTTCGGCGTGCGCGCCTGGCAGGTCGATTCGGATGCAGCGTTTGAGGCGGCCCTCCGCGAAGCTGTCGCTTTGGGTGAACCAGCGCTCATCGAAGTACGGCTAAACGGGAGGTGATTTCCGCTCAACGGCGAATTTTCCTCAGCGACTCCTGCGCCGCCTGGCGCACCAGCTTATCCGGATCTTGGCTCAGCTTCTCTAGGGCGCTGACCGCTGTTCGCGCCTCGGTTCCCAGGAGCCCCAGTGACAGGGCGGCCTGACGGCGAACCGGCCACTCGGGATCGCGCAGTGTCAGGATCAAGGCGGGCACGGCGGCCTTCGCCTCGGG
>JBGQLF010000452.1:0-7612 GCA_041499985.1 Gemmataceae bacterium | reverse complement strand
CGAATGGCATCCTCCAATCCCGTGACTCCGCGGGCATCGGTGCGCGCGATGAGGACAAAATCAGCATCGCGCCGCGCGGCGACAGCTGCCCGTAGCTTGGCAACCATGAGCTCGGGCTCGACCAGCTGCTTGCCGGACAGATGCCCACAGCGCTTGGGCAGCTGCTGGTCCTCGAGATGGAGGCCGGCAACCCCTGCTGACTCAAAGAGGCGTACGCAGCGTTCGACATGGAGGGCCTCGCCAAAGCCCGTGTCGGCATCGCAAAGTAGCGGCAGGGTCGTGGCCGCGGCGATGGTTCGGGCCTGCTCAACAAATTCCGTCAGCGTCAGTAAGCCCACATCCGGTACGCCGGCCGCCGCGGATAAGGCGGCTCCCGAGAGGTAGACCGCAGCGAAGCCGAGGCGTTCCGCCATGCGGGCCACCAGGGCGTTGAACACGCCCGGAACGGGAATCGCTTGGTTGGCCCAGGCCTGACGCAAGCGACGTCCAGGCGATCCCGGCGCATTGGCAGCAGTTCCATTCATGGGGGTCCTCCCTCGACCAGACCTGAACGTCGAACGGTAGCTGTACTTCTTGCCTGAGCGCGGCTAAACTCCCAACAGTCGCGGACTTTGAGCCGATCGCCCCGTGGAGTTCGTTTTATGTTGACAGCCAACAAGCGGCAGCCGTCGGGACGAGTCTATTGGTGGACCCTTGCCGCCTTGGTGCTGGTCTTTGGCAGCCTGCTGTTCTACCGCGGCACTGCCCGCGAGCGCTTTGTTGGCGATCCGCTCTTGCTGCGGGACCTGGAAAGTGCTTCGTTCGCCGCAGCACCGCCGCCTTCAACTCGGCCGAGCCAGTGGCCCCAGTGGCGGGGACCCAACCGCGATGGCGTGTCCACCGAGACCGGCTTGTTGACCGCCTGGCCAGCGGAAGGACCGAAGGTTTTGTGGAAGGCCAAGGCGGGAGATGGCTATTCAAGCCTGGTGGTCGACGCCGGTCGAGCCTACACGCTGCTCCAGGATGGCGAGGACGAGGCGGTCGTGTGCTGGGATGCCGAGACCGGCAAGGAAAGCTGGCGTCTGGGTTATGCGTGTAAGTACCACAATGATTACGGTTCCGGCCCCCGCTCCACGCCGACCGTGGATGGCGAATATGTCTACACGGTGGGAGCCACCGGGATCTTGCATTGCCTGAAAGCTGCCAGCGGGGAAAAGGTCTGGCGGCACAATCTGCTCGAGGAGTTTCAGGCGGAAAACCTGACTTGGGGTGTCTCCTTTTCGCCCCTGATCGAGGGCGAGCTGATTCTGACGAATCCCGGCGGACCGAATGGGAGCTCGCTCGTCGCCTTTGATAAGCGCACCGGCCAGCTGGTCTGGAAGGGGCAGAATGATCAGGCCGGCTACAGTTCGCCCCTTGCCATCACCGCCGCCGGGGTTCGCCAGGTCGTTTTCTTCACCGAGAGCGGGCTGGTGAGCGTCTCGCCCAAGGACGGCCAGGTTTACTGGCGCTTTCCCTGGGAGACGGACTATGGCTGTAATATCGCCACGCCGATCAGCGCCGGGGATTATCTCTACATCTCGTCCGGATATGGTCGCGGTTGTGCTCTGGTGAAGATCGTGGCCGACGAAAGCGGCGCGCTCCAGGCCAAGCGCGTCTACGAAAACAATCTCATGTGCAACCACTTCTCCAGCAGCGTGTTGTTCCAGGATCACCTCTACGGCTTCAACGAGGCCACGTTGACGTGCATGGAGTTCCGGACCGGCAAGGTCGTCTGGAAAGAGAAAGGCTTCCGCAAGGGATCACTCCTGGTCGCGGATGGCCAGCTGATTATCCTGGGTGAGTCGGGCCAACTGGCGCTCGCCGAAGCGACGCCAGAAGGCTACCGGCAGAAGGCCTCATTCCGCATCTCGCAAAACAAATGCTGGACCGTGCCCGCGCTGGCCAACGGCAAGCTGTTTGTCCGCGACGAGGAGCAAGTACTGTGTCTGGACCTGAAGAAAACGCGAAATGATGAACGATGAATGATGAAGGGTTCCTCTTCCATTCATCGTTCATCGTTCATCATTCCGCGTTTTTTGTCGTTCAACACTCGTACTCTGAACCCCAGCGCCTGGCTGGCCGCCACCATCTCGCCGAAGACATCGCCGTAGGCGACGGCGATATGGTTGCTCAGGTAGTGAGCCATAACCGTTTCCATGGAACAGCCGAGGTCGGCGGCCATGAACGGCCATTGCCGCGTGGTGCCTTGCCACCAGGCATCGCGTACCTTGGCCGGCAGCTTGACGACCTCACCGCGGCCGATGTCCATCCACAGCACGTCTTGCTTGATGTAGCTACGCGCCCAGGTAATCGGCCCGGGCAAGCTCTCGCCGGCAAACGTGCCCCCAGGGATTGGAAAGTAGCCGGCGGGCTGGCGATAGCTGTGGACGCCGGCCAGCGTCTCGGGGCTGTGATTGAACGCATAAGCCCCACAGCTGCCGGAATTGAGCAAGACCCATAGCCAGCGGCCCTGGTGGGCGCCGCCCCAGCGTACATCGTGGAACATGACGGCCTGGTGGAGCCTCTTCTTGAGCAGCAAGCGCTTGAGGATCTCCATGGGCACCAGGTTGCCCTGGTCCGCTTCGGTGCTGGTGATCACCACATCGCCATTCGATTCCGGCCGGCAGACCGAGTTGAGCAATCCTTCACCGAAGTCGCTCGGCGGCAACACGGGCAACAGACCGAGCTGGTACTGCCAGCCGAGGCAATCGGCCTTGAACTCCTCGAGCAGATCGAGCACGGCCAGGTACATCTGAAGTTGCGTCCGCGTCGCTTCCGCGGTGAAGTCGGCGGCGTCCTCTTCCTGCCAATGGAACCGAACGCCCTTGTCCTGTACCAGGCGGAAGGCGTCGTCGACGCGTTGTGGCTTGACGTATTGCATGCGATGAGGGAGCCAGGCCTGGTCCACCTTGTGCTCCGCGAAGCCATGCCGTGCCAGGAGACGGGGCCCGAAATAGCCGTTGATCATGCCCATCGAAGTATCGCCGAGCATCAGAGCCAGCACACGTTTCTGACGCATGTCCGCGACAACCTGGTCCGCCAAAGCCTGCGCCGCGGGGCTGACTGGGGCGGAGTAGTGCAACTCGTCCTCCCGATAGCGGATCTGGCCGGTCGAACACCATTCGTCCAGGCGAGCCATGAACGTCTTGTCCTTGGTCCAGTCGGGCACCTCGGTCCAGATACGTGAAAAGCGTCGATTCAGGCTCTCCAGACAAGCGCCGGTGTTGAGCAGGGCAACCAGTCCCGGCCAGGTGCCGGAGAAATTGCTGGCCAAGAGGAGGGGATTGTCTTTGCCGACGACGCCGTCGCAGGTGTGTGGACCATAGGTCCAATGGACGAAGGTGCCGATCGTGGGGTCGTCAATGGGGCCAAGCTTCGCAATCGCTTCGTCCGGACGTGTCAAAAATCCCTTGATCACGTAGGGCTTGCGGCCCAGTTTCTTGAGGGCTTTTTGCAACTGTTCGGTGGCCTCAGTGATCTGGGGACGAGCCCATTCATTGGGTTGGCCGCGGTAGTCGCCTGGCCAGAAGATCGCAACCTTTTTCACGGCGGACTCCTGCATTGAGACGGGTGGAAGGCGCTCTGGTGTTATAGCGGAGTGGCCGCCATTGCAAGGGGGAATCCTGGCCGTTGCAAGGTTCTACAAACCAGACACCGGCTTCAGTTTGGTGCTGGATTCTGGTGCTTGCCGGATATAATGGGTCAGCATCGCTCTCCTGCATGGCGTCAAGGAGTTTGCCCATGACCCAGATCGCATCGCTGCCTCCCGAGATCCGTGGGCCCGTGCCAACAGACGAACACGCGCGGTATGAGATCGTCAACGGCCAACGCGTGGAGATGCCGCCAATGGGAGCTTATCCAAACTGGGTCGCCTCCTTGTTCCTCCTTGCTCTGGGATCTTTTGCGAAAGCGCACCAACTTGGACGGGCGACCGGCGAAACGCTTTTCACGCTCGATCCGCAGGCGAACCTCAGACGGCGTCCGGACGTCTCCTTCGTGTCCTACCAGCGTTGGCCGCGGCGCCGCCAAGTGCCAACATCCGCGGCTTGGGATGTTGTGCCCGAACTCCTTGTTGAAGTAGTGAGCCCAAACGACCTGTTCGAGGAAGTGGTCGGTAAGGTAGGCGAGTACTTCCGGGCAGGCGTGCTCCTCGTCTGGGTCGTTTTGCCATCGGAGAAGCAGGTTTACGTCTACGAGTCGCCGACGCGAATCCGAGTGCTCACACACACCGAGGAACTGGACGGCGGGACGGTCCTTCCGGGACTTAGGTTGCCCCTTGCCCCTCTCTTTGATGATGAGGCGGAAGGGGAAGGCTGAGCGATCCTCGTGAATGCTCCGCCCCGAAGCCGCTATTCCCCTCCCAGCTGCTGTTCCAGCTCCCGCAAGCGGCCCAGCTGCAAGTCGCGACAGCCGCGCTCCAGGGCATAGATGCCGGGAGGCTCCAGGCTTTCCCCAGGGGCGAGTCGGCACGCAGCTTGCTTCGCGCGGCTGCGGCGATACCAGTCCGCCAGGCACTCGGCGCAGCTGAGGGCATACGTCTTCAGTTCTTGCGTGACGCCATCGCTCCAGCGGGCGGCGATCTTGTACACCGCGAGCCGACCGCAGCCCTTTTGATAGCACGAAATCGGATACGGAGGCATCGGCATCGAAAGACACCCTCGTTCCAGAGCGACGCCGAATTGGATACAAAAGTTCAGTCAGTCTCGTAGGGGACGGGCTCGTTGTGGATCTGAGCCAAGGCGTTGAGGGCGGCTTTTTGCTCGGCAGTCTTCTTGTTGTTCCCCCACGCCGCGGCATAGGCATTCCCGGCGATGACGGCCGCGATCTTGAAGCACTTGCTGTGATCGGGGCCCTTCTCGTCGAGCATCTGGTACAGGGGTGTGGCGCCAAACTCGCGCTGGGCTACCTGCTGGAGCACCGACTTGGCATTGCCGCCGTGGGCCCCTTCCGCTTCGTGTTCGATCTCGGGGCCGACGTGTTGCAAAATGAAATCGCGGGCTGCTTCTAATCCCCCGTCGAGATAGATCGCCGCCACCAGCGATTCGAAGACGTCCGCCAGCAGGCTGGAAGGAACCGCCGTGTGAACGTGCATCCCCTTGCCGAGAAAGAGGTAATCACCGAGATTCAACTTGCGGCTGATGCGCGCACAAGTACGCCGGCTCACTACGGCCGACTTGATCTTGGTCAGATCCCCTTCCTGGTAGTTGGGAAAGACGTGGAAGAGCCGCTCACACGTGACCGGGCCCAAGATGGCGTCGCCGAGGAATTCCAGGCGCTCATTCGACGCCAGGCGGGTATCCGCACCCGAGGCGTGGGTTAGCGCCGCCCGCAACATCTTCGGCTTCCGGAAGCGGTAACCGATGGCAGTCTGGCACTCGTCCAGAATGTCGTTTTCGTGGCTGGTGGTCAGTTCCTGCTGCATGACGCCATCACAATCGGAAAAGTCTGGCTTAGGTTAAGACGGTAACATTGAACGGGCAACTTGTCAACGCCGGGGTTGATCGGATGATCCAGGAGGTCCGGGGGCGCCACGTCGTTCGCGACAAGGTTCGCACTTCTGTAAGGATAGCACGAACACAGGCCCCTATGGCTGGAGCGAGCAAGCTCAGCTCAAGCCGGCCGCTTATCGCAACCGGTGTGCCGTCAGCTGCCCCATCGGGCAGGATGCGAAAAAAAGTGCTCCTCTCATCGCTCTTTCACCCGGTTGTTGCGTATGATACATAGGGCTATTTCTTGAGAGCTGCTTAGTTCGCCCGACGCCCACTCCCGTTTGGAGAGCCCCGCCGAGAAAACCCCCACTCCTCAGTGGCGGGCAGACTGGACAGGGTCAAGCAGTCATGCTTTTTGGAACAGCCTTTCGCAGCTCCTACTCAACCTATTCCAGGTCCCGGAGCCGGTCCAGGGGTATCTGCGCCTCCGGATGGTTCCGATGTTTCACAGGAGGATTCTTAGCGATGATACGATGGTCTATCGGCCTCGTTTGTCTTGTGGTTGGTGGATTGGCCGGTGCCGTGCTGACCGGGCCGATGCTTCAGGGCCAGGCACCGGGCGTTCCAGCCACCCCCAAGGAAATGACCTCCTACCGGGAGGTCGTCAAGCAGGTTCTGCCTGCGGTGGTAAGCATCGAAGCCCGGGCCAAACAGGCGCCCAAGTCGAAACAGCCGAGCACCCCTCGGCGCCGTCCGGGCGGGGACGACCTGTTCCCCTTCCCCGAGGAGTTCCGACGGTTCTTCGACAACCCGGAGCAACGGCAGTTCGAATTGCCGGAGGAGCTTCCCCAAGGTGGCTTCGGATCCGGTTTTCTCATCGATCCCAAGGGGATCATCCTCACCAACTACCACGTCGTTGCCGGCGCCGATACAGTCGAGGTTGAGCTTCGCGATGGCCGCAAGTTTACCTCCAAAGACATCAAAGGGGATCGGCTCAACGACCTGGCAATCGTACGGCTGAACACTTCGGAAGCGCTGCCGTACCTCCAGCTCGGCGACAGCGATGCCATGGAGATCGGCGACCGCGTGTTGGCGGCCGGTGCGCCGTTCGGCCTGACGGGATCGGTTACCGCCGGTATTGTCAGCGGCAAGGGACGCAATGGCTTGAACAATAGCCGCAGTGTCTACGAAGACTACCTTCAAACCGATGCTGCCATCAATCCGGGCAATAGTGGCGGCCCGCTGGTCAATCTGGAAGGCAAGGTGATCGGCATCAACACCGCCATCAAGAGCCGTAGCGGTGGCTTCCAGGGGGTTGGCCTGGCGATCGCTAGCAACCTGGCCAAGAATATCGTGCAGCAGTTGATCCGCGACGGGACCGTGCAGCGCGGTTATATCGGACTTCAGGTAGCCGAATTAACCTCGGACGTGGCGAATCAGCTCGGCTTGAAGGAGCATGAGGGCGTCGTGGTCTCGCGGGTATTCGAAGGTTCGCCCGCGGACAAGGCGGGGCTTCAAGACGGTGATGTCGTCACGACGCTCGATGGCAAGCCGGTCAAAGACGGCCGGGAGCTCCAACGGATTGTGGGCACACTGGCGCTCAAGAAGCCGGTCGACGTAACCGTGGTGCGTGACGGCAAGCCCAAGCGCTTGGCGGTGACCATCGCGCAGATGCCCGACAACTACGGTGTCGTGCGTGAGGCATCCACGACGCTGCGTCCGCGGGAGGACAACGACGAGGTCACCGTCGACAAGCTCGGCCTGGGAATCGCCGATTTGACTCCCGAGCTCGCCAGTCGATATGGGTTCAAGGAATCGGCCACGGGCGTGCTCGTGACGGAGGTCGAGGCGAGCAGCGTGGCGGCGCAAGCGGGTCTCCGCCGCGGAATGCTTCTGCTCCGCGTCGATAAGAAGCCGATCACTTCCGCGAAGGCCTTGCGGCAATCCATGGAGAAAGCGTCGCTCGACAAGGGCCTCCTGCTCTTCGTGCAATACCCGCAGAACCAGGGAGGCGGCACGGCATACCTGGTGCTGAAGGCCGAGGCGGTCAAGTAAGCAGAAATCAGGGATCAGGGATTAGGGACAAGACCGTTCGTCTTAGCGCAAGTCACAGCCAGCTGATACCTTGTGTTTGTCCAGAACCAAGGTTTCAGGGAGGCTGT
>JBGQLF010000451.1:0-7619 GCA_041499985.1 Gemmataceae bacterium | reverse complement strand
GGCCACCCTTGCTGGCGTCGAAGGCACGAAGCTGGATCGAGAACTCGTGTTGGCGCGGGTTGCGGTCCCCAACCAATTCCCCGGAACGCGAATGAAGATTGGCCTCCGCGTACTTGACCGACTCCGTGAACGCTGGCGGCGCAGGCCGGTTGAGGATGCGAACGCCACCTCCTGGGCCTTCCGTGACCTCGATGCGGTACAAACCGGAGCCTTCGTCCTGACCACCAGGGCTGATCGACCAGACTTGGCCGGGAGGCAGCGGGTCGCGTGCTATGTGGTCTTCGCTTTGCAGTTCCGGCGTGACGACGAACTTCTCGACGCCATCCTGGCCCAGCGTGTAGCTGAACTGCGTATTGCGGAATTCCGCGGACCCGATCCGCTTTTGCTGCTCCTTGACGCGGCGGCGGCACTCCAGGGCCAGTCGCACGGTCCATTCGAGGTCTTCGTCCGACACTTTCTCGTCCGGTGAGGGGTCAATCAGTTTCAGCAGGCCGCTGATGCTCTTCACCACTGCATTCTGATCCCGGCCGCTCAAGGCCCCACCGAACGTGACCCGGCCTTGCAGCTGGACCATCCGGCTCTGGCTTCGCAGTCGGCTCCAGCACTCGCTCAAGAAATCGGACACGAGGCCGAAATGGTTCGTCTTGGTCGCCTCGCTGATCTTGGGCACGTCCCAGCCGGGCAGATAACCGTGGATACGATCCATCAGTGCCGTGTCGTTCCGCATTTCGGGCGGCATCGGGCCGAACAGGTGGCCGACCCGCTGCTGGTGCGCCACGTCCACCTCGAAGTTGCCGACCATCACGATGGAGCCGTAGGCCCGGATGCTCTCCTTGCCGCGGCTGAATTCGCCGGACTCCATGTAGCCCTTCATGATGTTGACGCCGTCCTTCTGGTCAAAGGAGACGCCACTCACTTCATCGAAGCACACCACGTCGTACTGGCACACCAAGCCACGTTGGCCCGTATTGTTGTTGACGAACATCCGGGCGACAGTGGCCTTGCCGCCGCTAACCAGATGAGCGTAGGGCGAGATTTGCTGGAACAGGTGCGACTTGCCGGTGCCGCGCGGGCCAAGTTCGACCAAGTTGTAATTGTTCTCGACGAACGGCACCATTCGTAGGAGCATTGCGTCGCAGTTCCGGGCCGTCATGCTCGACGGCTCCAGCCCCACGCTGCGGAGCAAGAACTGTTTCCAGTCGGCGGTCGTGAACCGCTTGCGTCCCTCGTAAAACGCATCCAGAACGTCCCGCTTGCTGAGTTGAATAGGCCGCAGGGCAGAGACACAAAACGGCCTCCCGTTTTTCTCCTCAGCGATAACGGCGTCGTAGCTGAGGTCGATCTCGGCGTAGAACCCGCCCGTCAACATGCGCTCGTTGTCGTGAACCAGCTTGTCCTCGATGCACACGTCCTTGAGTTGGAGGCTGGGCAACGTCGCCAGGAACGAGTTGGTCTTCGTGTCGAGCCGGGCCGAGATAATGTCGATGATCTTGACCGAGCCAGTTGCCTTGGCACGGGCCTTGAAAAGTTCCTCCTCACCGCTGCGGACGGCCCGATCCCGAAGCTGGCGTTCGACAATTTGCAATCCTTCTTGAATCTCTTCCTCGTTGATGCTGGCGCAATAGCGGCCCAGGAGGAACTCGCAGACGTAGGTGGGCACCGGGTACTGCCGGGCGAACTTCCGCACCAAGTCCTTGCGAACGATGTACCCCTCGAACGCCTCGGCGGCGATCCGGTCCAATTGATCGAGTTCCATCGTGGCCATTTAGCCTCCCACCGTGATCGGAGTTTTTTCGAGGACGTTGCCAGCCGCGTCGAGCAAGACCAGCATGGTCGCGGTCCCTTCGCGGGCATCATTCTCCACCACCAGGGCCACCGTGCCGTCCTTTCCCACCGCCTTGGCCCCGGTCAACGAGGTCGTCGGGTCCGCGGCTTTGTCGCGCAGGTCCACCTTGCAGCTCTCGAAGCCCCCTTCCACGTTGATGCGGCAACGCAGTCCCGCCCACTTGTACGACTCGATTTTCGCCGAAACCATCGGTTGGGTTCCAGCCTGGATGGTAAGCTGCGGCACCACGCATTCCTGCAAACTGAGCCCGCCGTGGCTGTATTCCTTGCCGGCGATGAAACTGTCGATCCCAGGCGGGCATGCGATCCGCACGTCGGGTGCCCAAAACCACGAGAAGCAGGGCAACTCGACCGTTGCGGCAGGCTTCACCACGGCACAGCGGCCCCAGCGCGTTGCCGTGAGGTATTTCGGCAAATCGCTCTTGGGCAAGCCCTTGGGAACCAGCAGCCAGCCGTGGTCCGTCACGACGCGGACTTCGCGCCACCCCGCCGTCAGAAGCGACTCGACCCGCTGCGCCAGGGTCACGACCAGTTCGGGGATGCGACGGGCGAGGCCGATGCCTTCATCATGACCGGTCCTGTCCACGTTGCCGAACTCCGTCCAGGCCCGGCCCTTGGGTTCGCCGTTCTCACCGGGGCCGAGGATTTGATACCCGTCGTCTTCGAGCAGCTTGCGGAAGCGGTCGGGGGTCAGGTCTTTCTCGTCTACCGCTACACAGGGGCGGAACTCTTCGCCCGCCGTGGTGCCCTTTATTTGATCGGCCAATGGCGAAACGGCGGGCTTGGCGGTCGGCGTGACCGAGGGTAGGGCGACGAACTGGTGCCGGAATTGCACGGTTCCCGGCTTGGCTCCGAGAGCCGTCTTGAGTTTTTGCCCCACGTCGTACCGCAGACCATCCACGAACAGCAGACAGGTTCCGCTGGATACATCCGATAACCGGGGCAGGTCACGACCGGGCAGCGGCTCGTGACGAACGCGCTGCTGGAACAGCTCAGCCGCGTCACGAAGCCAGGGCGTGTAGACCTGCCCGATAGCGGCGCCTACCACGTCCCGATCTTGAGGATGCGACACTGCGGCCAGGGCGTCCAGCACGGCGGCGTCAGCCTGCCAGCCGCCCTCGGTATACGCCTTCACCATGTCGGCGGTCGTGGCCCCGGTCAGCGGCGTCTGCGCGACCTCGGAGAGTTTCGCCAGGTGTTGCAAGGCGTTTGCCAGCGGTGCCAGATTTAGCCGCGCCCATACCCACTCCCGCCGATGCTTATGGTTGTTTTCCAGTTCGAGCAGCGTCTTCCGCGCCTCCGATACAGACGCTGAAGCCACGTCCAGCAACGACTGCCTCAACGCGGCTTCCGCGGCCTCGTTGTCCTGGGGCCAGAATTCCTCGGCGTCGTGGAAAAGCGTCTGCCCTTTGGGCTGCGGCTTGGCCCGGCGAAGCTGTTCGATGAGGCCGGCGTAGCGGCTCGGCGCGGTCGCGAATCGCTTCCAGGCCGTCTTCCAGACGGCCTTCGTTTGGAGGCCAAGATGCTCGGCACCGACCAGCGGCCCGTCACGGGTTGGGTCGAAACCGTAGTTTTTCGAGCAGTCGCTGCACATGGCTTCCCAGCGGTCGCTTTCCCAGCGCTTGCGGGTGCCCTCCGGGTCGGACAGCCAGGTGAGCAGGTCGTCCACCGGATCGTCGCTGATGAGCAGGTGGAAATAGTTGCTGTTCAGCTCCCCGCTGGCTGATTTGGCTTGCAGATCGGTAACAGCTACATCCATCAGCTTTTCAATGGCCCGGCGAATCGAGGTCGTCGTGGCCTGGTCCTTGGCGATCTTGAGTTGCAGCCCGTCGTGGTTCGTCTGGAGGAACGCGGTGATGGTCCAGTCCTTGCCGTTGACCTGCGACCAGAACACACCGCGATATTGCAGTTCGGCCAGCGGTTTCAATACGCTGGGGCATTCCTCGGTCGCGCGCAGCGTGGCTCGGCTGACGCCGGGCAGGTAGATGATCGGCACCGTGCCGGCTGCCCAGGTGATGTCGGGCACCTTGCCCGCCAGGACACAGCGAAGCCAAATCGCAGGGCCGCTGCGCTTGGCCAGATCGTAAGGACCGAACACGAGGAAGTGCGACAGCAAGACACGCAGCCGCGGCACGAGCCGTTCCCATTCCCGCTTTTCGTCCGGCCAGAGCACGGCGGCAGGTGGAACGGCATCGTCGCGGTTGTAGTCCGCTGCCTTCTGGATCGACGCCAGCAGGGCGGCGAGTACGGACTCAGGTTGCGTCATAGCCGACTCAACATTCAGAAACTTGGCCGATCAACGGGGCAAGACGGTCCCGAACTTCGTCGAGGTAGGCGGCAAGTCCCTTCGCACCCCCTCGTTGCCGCAGAACCTCCAACGAGGCTTCTATCCAGCAGCGACGTTCACGGTCCCGGTCATCCCCCGCCAATTGCCGCAAAACACGCTTCGGGCTGTGGACGGCGTTGTCGTCCTTGCAGGCCGTCAGCTCGTGGCTTCGCCATCGGGGATCAAAGCCCAGCGTTCTTCTCTCGGTTTCGAGCCTGGATGACTCGCCTTCGTCCTGCGGTTCAAATTCACTCACCACCCAGCATTCTCGTTCCACGATAGCAAGTCCCACGGCGATCACGATCCCACTGTGGTCCTGACTTCGAGCCTGCTCCATGCCTGCCCTCCGCTCCGGTTCGTCGTCCTGGTCCCGGATCAATACGATCGCATTCAGGTCGGCCACTGTTCTCAACAGGAACAAGATCGCCCGCCTGGCTGCTGCCGCGTCGGGCAATCCCGGCTTCCCGTCGAAGTGGCCGTGAACCCGTATGCCCGCGGCGCGGGCCAACTGCTTGATGCCCTTCCAAGTGAGTCGCTCACCACCGGCTGTTTCGGCTAACCATTCCCGCTGATTGGCAAGCAGCTCTTCATCCAACCATTCGATGGCCTCCACCAGCACCCGGTCGGCCAACTCCGTTGCAGTCTGGAAATCCTCATTGGCTTCGTGGACGACGGCGAAACGCACACTCATGCAGTGGCCCTCTGTTCGACCAGCCATTTTTCACCGAAGAGGCTCCACATCTCCCCGGGGGCCATCTCGTCCTTCCACTTTTCAAACTTGGGGTGGCTGGCGAGGGCAGCGCACACCGTCGCCCCATCATCCCGAAGGATGGTCATGCGGACCTCGTTCGTCCCCATACAGTCGAGCATGTAAGGGGAATGCGTGGTAGCAATCATCTGGAGTTCAGGGTTTGTCCCCAGTAGACCACGCAACAGTGAGATCAACTCCCTTTGTGCCTTGGGGTGAAGCCCCCGGTCCAAGTCATCGAGCAAGACGAGACTCGGACGGCCAGGGGCGTGCAGAGCGGCCAGTAAACCGAGGACGAGGAGCGTGCCCTCGCTTACCTGGGACGCCAGTAACGAATCAGCACCGACCGTGTCGAACAGAAGGGCGGCGGGCTGATTCATAGCCGGCTTCGTATGACGCAGGCGGCGAATCGTGGGAATGATCCGCCGGAGGTTAGCTTGCAACTCCTGCCACGAATCCGGGTCGTTGAGAGCCATGTTCGCCAACGCGGAGTGAAGCCCGCTCCCGTCCGGTGCCATGACCGTTGGGTCGGGAGAGGCGGGAGAGGCGGGGTTCGCGGGAATGAGCTTTGAGGCTTCTAGCCGAAGTAACACCGAAAGCGGCAAAGGTGGCTGATTGCTTTGGTTAGCGGTCCAATGCTTCCAATCAGCCGAGTTGAGATCGGGAGCGACTCCGCGCCCCTCCCCGGACCATGCCTGGCCGCGTCCTGTGCCGAGGTGGCCCCGAGATTGAGGGCTATCCGGAGCGGACGGTGAATGTGTGCGATAACGAAAGCCTTCGCCACCAAACGTGGCAGCCAACTCGACATAGTCATTCGAGCCTCGGCTCACCGCCTGCGACAGTTCACCTTCCACGCTCCCCTCTTGGCCGCGAAACGACTTACACAGGAAGTCCATCCCTTGCAGGATGCTGGACTTGCCCGAGGCGTTCGGCCCAACGAATACGGTGAATCGCTCCAGTTCGATTTGAACGTCCCGGAGGCACTTGAAGTTACGGATCGACACCTTACTGATCATGGCAGGACCCTCCCTGCTGTCATCTTACTGGCAGCTTGCTTCTGGGCGTTCGTCAGGTGGACATCGTTGACCCGGTCCCCCTTGAAAGTGCCGCCATCCCAGAACCAGGGGTATTCGTCTCGGTCCCGCTCTGGCTCCTTGCCGCGGTCCTTCGTCCACTTGATGTTCGAGGCTTGGCCAAATCGCAAGTGATCCACACAGGAGTTCGTATCCAACAGGTGCGTCACGGCAGTTCCTCGCGGCGCTCGTATTGGCCTTGCTCGTGGCGCACGAACGAGGGATCCGTGATGCTGCCCGCTGTCGTCAGGACGAAGTTACGCCACTCCTCCTGCGTCATGGGTGACGGGCGAACCGGATCGATGGTGACCTGCACTTCCCGGTCCGCATCGGCCTTACCAATCGGCACCGTAATGTGCAGAATACCATCCGCGCCGACTCGCGAATGAACAACCATGCGATTCATGCTCGTCCTCCAGGTTCAGGGCGCTCAGTTTTGGTTCGGCTCAGCGCTTTCCTGCCCCATTGTACCTCTTCACTCCGTGGTCCATCCGTATTTCATCCGCGGCTCATTTCTCCTTCCTGGCCATCAGCTTCTCGGCGTTGCTCAAGTGAACGTCGTTGACGCGATCACCGATGAACTCCTGGCCCTTCCAGAACCAGGGGTATGCGTCCCTGTCCCGCTCCGGTTCCTTGCCGCGGTCCTTCGTCCACTTGATGTTCGGCGTCTTCCGCAGAATGCCGGCCTCGACAAACGGGCGGATGTTCATGCGCACGCCGTCGTTCAGGTCTGGGTTCCAGCCGATGGCTTGTTCGGACAGCGGCTTCCAGCGAACGAAGAACGAAGATGTCGTAAGGCGGCTCACCGGCCAGGATCAGCTTGAGTTTCTCCTGCAACGCCTGAGCGGCGGCGAGTCGCAGGTCGGCGCCGATCTTGCCCGCCTTCGCGTCTGCGTTCTGGCCGTTGATCCAGTCGCCCAGGTACGAGTAGGTCAGGCTTTCCAGCCTGACGTGGTCCAGTTTGTGGTAGTTCACGAGGCAGGAGAAGCCGTCCTTGCGGCCATCCCAGATGTGCCAGATGAAAGGACGCTGGTGGAAGCGCTTACAGTGCTGCTCGAAGAACGCGTTGCGGAGCCAGTCATCGAGACTGGTGCCCGCTTTGCAGCCCGCCGCGGTTAGCAAGTCGTGCAGTACGGCATTCGACCACTTTTTGCCGTAGGCTGCGTGCAGCACTTCCAGCAGTCGTTCGGAGGCGGGCGGTGCGCCGCGAACGGCTGGGATGCAGACGATACCATCCTTGTCGGCCAGTGCGTCAACCCCATCCGATTCCTTCGACTGCTCCGGCCAGCGATAGTTGAGCAACCGGACGATGGCGACTTGGAGTGGATCGGTGCTGGAGGCGATGCTGCCCTGGAAAAGCCACTGCGTCGGGTCGTCCGAGCGCGGTTCGGGAAAGCCGTTCGGATATTTTTCTTGCGCCACCGCCTGCCAGTGGGTGAGGTCGAATGGCACGCCCCATAACGCGCTACTTGGAACAATCACCTTTCCACTGATTTTCCGCACCGCATCTCTGTAGTCCGAAGAACTACAGTACGCCCACAACGCAACGAGATGTTCCTCATTGCCAGGAACTATCGCCACACCGTTTTGTGCGTGCGGCACCCCGAGGGTCAGGGTTGCTTTGATT